>JABMRB010001047.1 GCA_013202865.1 Candidatus Nealsoniibacteriota bacterium
GCACCAATGACCGATCTTCGATTATCCCGTCGTCCGCGTTGGGGTGGGAGTTCAACTCTCCCCCCAACGCGGCGTCTCCCCCCAACGCGGCGTCTCCCCCCAAACCGCCGACGGCAGCGGTCGCGTCACGGAGTGGCTCTGCTGGTCGTGCTGTTGCTGGTTTCGGTAACGCTGGCACTCTGCTACGCCGCGGTCCGCAGCCAATTCAATACACTGCAAATTCATCGCAACGCCGCTCGCCGCGTCTCCGCCCGTGCCGTGGCCGTCACCGGGTTGACCATGGCGATCAAGAAAATGCACACGGCCGAGTGGCAGGGCGTCGACACGACGTTGACCGGAAGTCTCAACGCTTACGAGAACTTCGCCGTAACGTACACGGCGGGCGATCCGTCGCTGGCCGCCGGCGACGCCGACTACGACGACCTGCCCTACCGCGTCACGTTGCTGGCGACCGGCTACGCCGCCGATCCGGACAACCCGACGGGCATCGCCACGCATCAGGTCCGCGCCGTGGTCCGCCTGTTGCCGCGCGCGGTGGCAAAGGAACCGACAGACTGGCCGACCATGCAGCAATACACGCTGTACCAGTCCAGGAGAGATCTTTTCGAGATCGACCTCCCTTGCCGGATCGAAGGACCCACCCGGATCCAAGGAACACTCGAGCTCGCCAGGCACTACCCGAACGACAATGCCGCGTGGCGACGCTACTTGGAAGACCTCAACTCGATGCGTCTGACGGGCTGGCCCGACTATCGCCCCTTCGATGGCCCGGTTCATTTTCCGCTCCCTGAGCAAGATCTCGCAGGGTCCGCGCTCACCAATCTGCTGGTCGTGCCGACCGTGGACGTCCGCGTCGACGAGACCGCCGCCGACTGGGTCGAGCCGGTGGCCCCGACGACCTATCAGATCTACGATGGCGGGCCGGTCTACGATGCCCCCCGCCTGGCCGATCCACTGGAAGACGTGACCCTGGAACCCGACCCCGCCACCAATCCCCTGGGGATCTTCTATCGCGACGGCAACCTCCGGCTTCGCGGCAACGTCTCTATCCGCGGCACGCTGTTCTGCAAGGATGACATCAACATCGAGAGCCCAGACGTGCAGTTTGCGTCGGTCGACATGCCGGGGTTGCATGGCACCGACGGCCCGCTACGGTTGCCCGTGGCCACGTGCAACGACTTTGTCGTCAAATCCGCAGCCGGTGCCAACTTGACCGGGTTTCTAGCCGTGTTTGACGAATTCAGGATCGACAAGGGCCCGGAGACCATGGAGGTCGCGGTGACAGGACGCGTCGTGACCAGGAAGTTCTTCATCAAAGAGCGCGAGCCGTGGAACACACTCAACTGGGGCGATCTCTACGACGAATTCAACGCCCAACTCGACGGCAGTCAAGGTCCTGTCGTGCCCTATTTCCCCGTCTGGATGGGGCTGCGCGGACGCGATCCCAAACCGCGGTTGACCATTTCACCCGATTCTGGTCCGATCACCTACCATTGGCACTATCCGGGCAATCGGATTTACGTGCCTCATCCCGACGACGACGGATTGCGTTGGGACCTGATCGAGTGGACCGAAAACCCATAGATTCAACGGAAAGCAGTCGCCATGAAACGCCGAACCGGCTGGGCCGCGCTGATCGCGGCAAATGTCCTATGTTATTGCGTGCTAAGCTTTTATAGAACGACGGATGCCGCACCGCCGAAGCCGGGGCCCCCGTTTGCCAACTCGGTGCAGCAGCGGATGGAGATGGTCAACGAGTTGAGAGAGATCAAACAGCTACTGAAAGAGCAGAACGCCCTGTTGCGATCCGGCGACCTGGGCGTGGTCGTCAAGGAGTCGAAGCAGCAGCGCTGACCACCTTGCCATGCCGATGCACCCGTCGCGATCCGCCGGATTCTCGTTGATCGAGCTGCTGCTGGTGATCGTCATCATGGGCATCCTGGCGGCCTTAGTGTTGCCCAACAGCAATCCTAGCCTCTACGATCAGTTGCGGTCCACCGCGCACGTCCTCAGCGCCGATCTGGCCTACGGGCGGAGTCTGGCGGTGACCAATAACAGCCGCTACAAATTCACGTTCGACGAGGCCAACAACCGGTACGTGCTCCAACACAGCGGCGGCAACGCGGCCCTCGATAAGCTGCCCGATTCCCCCTTCCGCAACCCGGACGACCCGCCGGACGAATACATCGTCAAGCTCGATGAGTTGCCCCAGATAGGCATGGTCGCGCGAATTGCGGCCGTCGGCACGCTCAGCGGAACCTATACTCAGGTGGACGACCTCGAGTTCGGCCCGCTGGGAGAAACCACCCGCACCGGGCCGACCACCATCTGGCTCGCTGCCGGCAGCGGACCGGACACCCGATACCTGCCGGTGACGGTCGATCCGGTCACCGGCCTGACGGAAGTCGGAGACTTCACCGCCAAGGCCC
Organism: Candidatus Nealsoniibacteriota bacterium; assembly: GCA_013202865.1. Classification (GTDB taxonomy): domain Bacteria; phylum Planctomycetota; class Planctomycetia; order Pirellulales; family Thermoguttaceae; genus JABMRB01. The sequence goes on from JABMRB010001047.1 coordinate 2,430, forward strand.
CACCCGAGATGTAGCCGCCGCCCCCCAGGGCTTTTGAGTTGTCAGTTATTAGTCACACTGCAACCACTTGCCGCTTGCGGCTTAGCAGTTTTTCGCATGACACTGCTAAGCCGCAAGCGGCCGAAAACTGACAACTGACAACTGACAACTAAAAACCACCTCCTGCCCCACACGAAACAGTTATGGTCGGATGGACCACCAAATCGCGATGCGGCCCGATCGGCGTCGATATTGGCAGCCGATCGGTTAAGCTGCTCCAATTCGACGCCCAGCGCACCGCCGTGGCCGAAGCCGCCCGCTGGGATCTGCCGTTGGAGCCACCCGCCAACGACCGGCAACGCGACGCCCAGATCGTCGAGGCGATTGCCCGGGCACGCGAGGGAAAGGGCTTCCGCGGCCGCAAGGCCGTCTTCTGCCTGGGCGCCGGCGACCTGTTTGTGCAGAACCTCCGCGTGCCGCAGGCTTCCGGCGATGAACTGACCAAGATCGTCCTTTGCGAGGCAGCCGGGCGACTGCCGTTCGGCAACGACGAGGCCGAGATCCGATACCTCGAAGCAGCCGACGTCCGCCAGGGCGATACGGTCCGTCGCGAGGTCATCCTGATGGCTTGCCGCCGCGAACAGATCCAGCGGATCGTCTCCTTGGCCGAGCAAACCGGACTCTCGCCGGTGGCCATCGACGTCGAGCCGACGGCCCTGCTGCGGTGCTACGGCAGCCAGTTCCGCCGCGACGACGACCAGCAACGGCGGGTGATGTTCGCCAACATCGGCGCGGCCAACACCGTGGTCGTGATTGCCCGCGGTACCGACGCCATGTTCGTCAAATACGTCGACGTCGGCGGCCGCCACCTCGACGAGGCGATGGCGCAGCGGCTGAAAATGAGCCTTGCCGACGCCATGGCCTTGCGTCGCCACAACGGCGACCGACGCGTCGATCAGCGCGATCCGGAAATCGAGCAGAGCATCGCCGAGTCGATCCGCCCCGTGCTCGATCGGCTGGCTAACGAATTGTCGATGTGTCTTCGCTACTACAGCGTTACGTTTCGCGGTCAGCCGCTGTCGCAACTCGTGCTCGGAGGCGGCGAAGCCAACCAGTCGATCGCCGAATGGCTCTCCGCCCGGATCAATCTGGCCTGCCAACTCGGCGATCCCCTGCGAGACCATGCCAACGCGATTCCGGCCGGACCGGCCGGGCAATGGGACGTGGCTGCCGGCCTGGCACTGCGGGAGGTCAAATGACAATGTCCAATCCAACGCCCAATCCGACGGACAATATCGATTTCCTGCCGGCACAATACCACGAGCGCAGCGTGCGGCGGCGGTCGCAGCCGTGGCACATCGTCGTCGTGGCCGCGTTTGTCACCCTGCTGTTCGCGGCCATCTTGAGCCAGAATTTTCAGACCCGGCGCACCCGCGACCAACTCGCCGCCGTGACGCCGATGTACGACGCGGCCGTTGCCCGACAGAACCGGTTGACGGATATGCAATCGCAATTGCACACCGGGCGCACGTCGGCCGAGCTGTTCACCTATCTCCGCCATCCCTGGCCGCGGACCCAATTGCTCGCCGCCCTGGTGGCCCCCTTGCCCGACGAGGTCACACTCGACGGGCTGACGATCTCGCGCGCGGCGCTGCCGGACCGGGCCTATGGCACGGTCGCCCCCGAACCGCAACTCACTGCCGAGCAACAGAAGCAGCAGCACGATGCCCTGTCACCTGCCGCACGCGACCTGAAGCTGCTTCGCGAGTCCGTCGACAAGATGCAGACCGTCATGCTCGTTTCCGGAACCACCACCGACAGCGCCGTCCTGCACCGCTACCTCGGTAAACTGAGCCATTGCCGCATGTTCGCCAAGGCCGAAATCGACTGGATCGAAGCCGGCGCGGATCGAACCGAGACTTCCGACGCTACCGGTGGCAGCCAGAAGTTCAGCGCCACGATGATCGTCCGCCCGGGCTACGGCCAGCCGCAGGGGCCTGCCGCACCTACTGCGAGAGACACTGCTGCGAGGGATGCCCGTCCGAGGGATGCCCATGCGGGGGATGCTATTTCAGGCGAAATCGAACAACCGATGAGAGAACCGAGATGATGAACCAAATCACCCGTTTTGGCAGTTGGATCATCACCGTCCCGTTGGCGGCAATCGCCGTAGCTTACGTCGTGTGGATCTATCTGCCCGGCAGCCGGGAAATCACCCGCCTCAAGGGCGAAATCCAGCAGAAGCAGGACTATCTGAACATGTCTGCCGGTGTGCCCCTGGCACTCCAGATGTCGCAAAAACGGGCAGAGAAGATCGAGGCCCACAACGCGGCATGGCACCGCCAAGCCCCCACTCCCGAGGACCTTTCCACACTCTACGGCAAGGTACATGGTCTGGCTAAGAGCGCCGGCACGACGGTCACCCGGTTCGATCCGGAGCCGATCACTCGTTACGAGACCATCCGCGAAATCCCCCTGTCGGTGGGGCTCCGAGGCTCCTTTGCCCAAGTCTTCCACTTCCTCAAGGGCCTGGAGGACGTGCCTGCGACCGTTTGGGCCAATACCGTGAAGATAGAGAGTGTGGATAGCTCTGCGGGGTCTGTCTCGTGCCGGGTCGACTTGGTCGTCTTTGCCGGTAATCCCGGGAATTCCGATTACGTAAACCGTTCCAAATAGCCGATATCCCGAAGGAGCCGGGCCAGAGCGCCCCTATTGCGCCGGCGTCCGGAATGTGTTGTCGTGAAACTTCGCAAAGTGGTAAAGCAACTTCGCCGCGAGTTTGTCGCCGATCCCAAGAAGGGTGTCGTGTTGGGATTGCTCGGTGTCGTGGCGTTATGGTTCTGGGCACCCATGGTAAGCGGATGGCTTGCCCCGAAGGAGTCCACCGCCGACGTGGCTGCGGTCGTTGCAACGACCGAGAGCGGCGAAGCGGTGGCGACGGGCAAGACCGCCGAGTCGCAGCATAACTGGGAGGAACTTGTCGAGTGGATCGAGAACGACCCGCAGATGTCGCCCGCCGAGCTTCGTCGCAGGGAAACCTTCGCGAACATTTGGCGATGGTGGCCGCTGAGTGATCCGGCCTCGCAACCACGCGACCCCTTCCAGATACCGCAGAGCCTGACCGCACAGACGCAGCCCGAAAACGAAGCCGAAGCCGAATCCGAGCAGGAGAACGAAGCAGCAATCGCCGTCGGCGACGTCACGCCCCAGGGCCTTGGGCTCTTGCTCTCCGGAACGCTCGTCGGACGCGACCGTGCGGTGGCACGCATCGGTGGAAAAACGTATCGGGCAGGTAATACGGTTGCCGTCACGAAAGACGGACAACAGATCGTGTTCGAGTTGGTGGAAGTCCACCCGCGACGCATCGTGCTGCAACGCGACGGCGAGCAATACGAGTTGTCGATTGCGGGCCCCGGCGACTCCGGACAGATTGAACTGGTCAAGAGGGCAAACTGATCGAAACACAGGTCACGGAAGACCCATGAAAACTCTTCTTCGAGTCACGTTACTGGGACTGTTTGCCGCTGCCGGCGTCGGCCTGGCGATCGGGGTCGGCTACTCGACCCCCACGTCGTCAACTCCCACGTCGTCAACTTCCACGTTCCCAGGGCAACTCGCCTCGGAACCGGCACCGCAGGACGTCGACAAGCCGAGCGCGGCGCACCCGGACGAACCACTCAACGAACCGCCGCCTCTTGCCGAACCGGCCGCCGCCGTCTTGCCCGGCCCGGTGATCGCGCGGTCGCACCCCGTTCGTGCCGAACAGGTGGTTGACCAGAACGTCAACGCCCACCTTGCGATGGCGGTCGGGCAACTCGCACAGCGACTCGCCGCCGCGCCGCTTGCGGTCGCGGCAGCCGCACCACCGGCCGCGCCGCCGACCGCACCACCGGCGCCGACCACCGCCGCCGCGGCCGACGGCACAATCGTGTTCAACGTTCCGCAGGGTGGCGACGTTCGCGAGGCCCTGCAACTGCTCGGCGAACAGGCAAACCTCAACGTGTTGATGACCCCCGCTGTTACCGGAAACGCCTCGGCCGCGCTCAGCAACGTCACGATCGAAGAGGCCCTGCAAGCGATTCTCAAGGCGAACGGCCTGGTGGCGAAGCGCGACGGTAATTTCCTCTACATCGGCACCATGGCCGAGTTCGGCACGTTGGAGCAAGCGCTCGACGAGATCGGCACCCGCATCTACCGCCCCAATTACGTCAGCGCGGCGGAATTGCAGCAACTGATCACGCCGCTGCTTAGCGAGGTCGTCGGCAAGATTAGCGTGTCGACCCAGGCCGAGGCGGGCATTGCAACGGACGATTCGACCGTCGGCGGCGACGATTTCGCCGGTGCCGACGCCGTGGTTGTCCGCGACTACGAAGCCGTGCTGGCCGAATTCGATCAGATGGTCGACCAACTCGATGTCTGCCCGTTGCAGGTGGCCATCGAGGCGATGATCCTCAGCGTGAAGCTCAGCGACGAGAACAAGTTCGGCGTCGATTTCGCACTGCTGCGAGAGAACCTGGACCTTTGGATCGGGTTTCCGAACTTGGATTCAGAAACCATCACATTCGAGTCGGGTGGATTGAATGTAGCCTTTCTCGACGGCAACGTGGCGGCGTTTCTCGAAGCACTCGAAACGGTGGGCGACACCAACGTAATCGCCACGCCCCGGCTGACGGTGTTGAACAAGCACCGGGCCGAGATCCAGATCGGCGAAAAGCTGGGCTACGTCAGCACGACGGTCACCGAAACCGCCTCCACGCAAAGTGTCGAGTTCCTCGACATTGGTGCTCAATTGCGGTTGCGGCCCTTCATTTCCAGCGACGGAAACATCCGCATGGAGGTGCATCCAGAGCTGTCCGACGGAAGCGTCGAGGAAAAGGGGGGCTTCACGCTACCCAACAAGGAAGTGACCATGGTGACGACCAACATCATGGTCCACGACGGGCGGACCGTGATTATCGGCGGCTTGATACGGGAGCAACTGGTCAACACGACCACCCAGGTCCCGCTCTTCGGCAATCTGCCGCTGGTCGGCCCCGCCTTCCGTCACACCAAGGAGACCACCGAGCGGCGCGAGGTGCTCGTGTTGATTACACCCCGGATCGTCTACCAGCCGGAAGTCGGCCGCGAAGGCGACGGCGCGGCGTCCGAGTTCCATCGCCGCCAATCGGTCTACCGCGACAAAATGTCGCCGCTGGGTAAACGCGCCATCGGACGCCGCTACTTCCGCCTCGCGCAATACGCCTGGGCCGAGGGGAACCGCAATCGGGCATTGCGGATGGCCGAAATGGCCGTCCATTTCGACCCGCTCAACCGGGCCGCGATCGACCTGCGAAGCGACGTCTGGCAGGGCAACCCCTACGGAAACCACACACTCGGTGCCGACGCCATGTCCGCCGCGACGACCGCGACAATGGTCCCGTCGCCGATGGACGGCCAGATCATCGACGCCTGGCTGCTCAGCGATCTCGAGCGAGAGCCGATCGTTACGCCCGTACCGCAGCACCCGCTCGACCCGGGCCAACCCGGCTCGCGCGACGTGATCGAACGCCCCAGGAGATTCCAATGAACGCCACAGCAAGACTCGCCTGTTGTGTCCTGCTATCGGTTCTGACCGCCGGATGCGCCGGCTTCGATCTTGCCGACACCGAAGGCAAGGCCGTTAGCGAGAAACTGAAGCAGCGCAACGAAGAGGTGACGACCGCGTTGGAGTCCAAGCGCGCCGCCGCCGAATTCCAGGCCGCCCTGGCACGCTTCAGCCAGGGCGACGCGGCCGGATGCGAGCAAGACCTCACGCAACTCTTGCGGCGGAACCCCGGCTACCGCGACGCACGGCTGCTGGCGGTCGAAGTCTGCCTCACCGACAACCGAGTTGGCGAGGCGCTGAAGCACGCCCAGCACGCCATGGAGGCCCATCCGGACGACCCCCATGTGTCGTACACCATGGGGCTCGTGCTCGACGCGGCCGGGCAGGAGGCCGGTGCAGCGGCCTACTACCAAAGGGCGGCCGAACTCGATCCGGAAAGCGAACTCTTCACCATGGCCCACCTCACGGTCCTCGAAGCCGCCGAACAGGCTCCCGTAGGACGGGTTTCCAACCCGTCTGCGAACAGCGTGCTCGAGAACCCGTCGCCGGAAAGACGGATTGAAAATCCGTCCTACGATGAGTCGGCGTCCAAGGGCCACGCCACGGCCGAATCGGCCGGTTACGCGACCGCCGCCGCCTCCGAGTCCGAAACACCGGCTAATCGTCCCGAAAACAGCGGTCGTAACGGCCCTGTCGATTCCGGTGGGCCGATCTTGGCTGAGCCGGTCCAAACGTCACTGCAACGCGCGAATCAAGAACTCGAACGGGGATCGCCCGAGGCCGCCGCCTTCTTCTTCCGCGAAGCCATCGCCACAAGCCCGAACGACCCGCAAATCCCGATCTCGGCGGGCGTGGCGGCCCTACGATACAACCAACCGGGCGTAGCGGTTGATCTGCTTCTGCCGGCAAGGCACCGTTTCGTACGTTGTGCGGAAATCTATCGGGTGCTTGGGACCGCCTACTACCGCCTCGGGGACTACCAATCGTCGCAAGTTGCACTGCGACAAGCACTTTCGCTGGACAAGACGAGCGGACTGACCTATTTCTTGATGGGGTGTACGTTGGCGAAACTTGGGCAACACGATGCCGCCCAGGACCACTTGAAGCAGGCCCGGACTCTCAATCCGAGATACGGACTTCGGCGCTGAGTCGCCGCAGAGGCACTGCCGAGAGGGCCCGTTTCGCCACCACGCACACCCCCGCGGTCGCTTCCGCGGTCGCGGTCAAGTGCTGTCCTGTTGGTGAAGTTGTTTGCCGTGAACGGTTCTAGATTTGCAAGCTTGTCGTCGCTCGGTGCGCTAACGCTATCGGCCGGTTGGGCCGTTGCCTGGTCGGTCGGTCTGTTCGTGCCGACCGGTTCCTGGCCGGTACGGCTCGCTCTGCTCGGCGTCGGCGTCGGCTTGTCCGGCGGATGTATGGCGCTTTGGATCGGGCTCCAAAAGCGGCGCTGCCTGGCGGCCCGGCGCCATTTCGAGGCAATTTGCGAGTTGGACTTCTGCGGGCTCAGCATCGGCGACGCAATGCAACCGCCGGCACCGTTGCCGACCGGACACCCGCTGGAATCCGTTTCCCGGCGGCTGCTTGACGTCTATCGTGATTGCATCCAGCGGATGCAAGAACTGAAACACACGCGAACCGCCTGGGAAATCCGCTACCGCCGCGCCGTCACGGAACACGAACGAATCAAGTCGATCTTTTCCGGTCTCGCCGAGCCGATCCTCGCCGTGGATGACTTCGGCGACCTCGTGCTGGCCAATGCCGCCGTCGAGGAGTTGCTCCACTTCGACTCGAACAATCCGCAACAACGGGCACTCGACCGATTGGTGCACTGCGAGAAACTGGTCGCCCTGTTCGCGGCAACCTCGCAACGCAAGACGTCCGGCCGCCGTGACGAGGAAATCGAGATCGCCGACGAGACCGGCCAGACCCGGTGGTACCGCGTGACGGCCGACAAGGTAACCGCGCAGGGTGAAAAGGACGAGACTGTGGCGGCCGAGTCCGGCTCCGTCGTGGCCGTCTTCCGCGACATCAGCGAGCAGAAGGTCCTGCAGAGACGCAACGCGGAGTTCGTCTCGGCCGTCAGTCACGAGATGAAGACCCCCCTGGCCGGAATCAAGGCCTACGTCGAACTGCTGGTCGACGGCGACGCCGAGGACGAAGAGACCCAGGAGGAGTTCCTCCAGGTAATCAACAGTCAGGCCGACCGGCTCGAGCGGCTCGTCGACAACATGCTCAATCTGGCTCGGATCGAAGCCGGCGTGGTCAAAGTCAGCAAGGAGACCCGCTCGCTCAACGAACTGCTCGAAGAGGCCGCCAACGTGGTCCAGCCGGCGGCCGAAAAGAAACAGATCAGACTCGCTACCGAACTCAGCCCGATGTATCTGGGTGTGTTGGCCGATCGCGACATGTTATTGCAGTCGGCAATCAACCTGCTCTCCAACGCCGTGAAGTACACACCCGACGGCGGCACCGTCACGCTGCGAAGCCGCATGGAGGACGGTCGCGTGCGGTTCGAGGTCGAGGACAACGGCGTAGGGCTCGATGAGGAAGATTGCCGCCGGGTCTTCGAGAAGTTCTATCGCGTGAGCAAAGATAAAGACATGGCCGGCGGTACCGGGCTCGGACTGCCGCTGGCTAAGCATATCGTCGAGGACGTCCACGGCGGCACCCTCGCCGTCGAAAGCACGCCGGGCCAGGGAAGCATTTTCAGCGTCACCATGCCGGACGCCGGGCAATTGACCTGACGGATCGACGTACATGCCGCCCAAATGCCCGGCGGCACAGAAAGAACAACTGGAAAAGACCATGCCAAAACGAATTCTCCTTTGCGACGACGAAATCCACATCCTTCGAGCGGCGGAGTTCAAGCTGAAACGTGCCGGATACGACGTGCGAACCGCCAACAACGGCGAAGAAGCCTGGCAGGCCGTCGGGCAGCAAATGCCCGATATCCTCATTACCGATTACCAGATGCCGCGGCTCGACGGTTTCGGACTCGTCCAGCGGCTCCGTGCAAATCCCGAGACCGAACACCTTCCCGTGTTGATGCTCACCGCCAAAGGTTTCGAGCTCTCGCACGAGGAATTGGCCGAACGCTGGAACGTGATCGCCGTGATCGCCAAACCCTTCAGCCCACGCGAACTGCTACAGTCGGTCAACGAGATCCTTGAAGTGAGGGAGCCAGCCGCAACGTAACCGGCGGATGCGATCCATGAACCTACCCACAGAAATCTTCGGTGAAGTGATCGTGGTCCACACGCCCGAGGAACTCGGCGCCGACCAGCGCGAGAATTTCGAGGCATATCTGCCGGCGCTGGAGCGGGGCAACGTAGTGCTCGATATCGACGCGACGGAACTGCTCGACAGCGAGGGTCTCACGGCCGTGCTTAACGTGCAGGACGCCCTTCGCGAGAAGAACGGCGACGTGAAAATCGCCACCACCAACGCGATCAACCGGAAGATCTTCGAGATTACCCGGCTCGATCAGCAACTGGAAGTGTTCGACAGCGTCGTCGACGCAGTGAAGAGCTATCGGTGACCATCATGGATATTGCAACCATCGTTCCGCGACGCCTTGGCAATCTGCTCGTCGATCGAGGCTACGTCTCCGAAGGGCAACTGCTCAACGCGTTGGAGGAGCAAAACAACGACGCCCGTGGCCGGCTCCTTGGCGAAATCCTCGTCGATCTGGAGTATTGCACCGAGGATCAGATCGTCGAATGCCTCGCCATCGAGTACGGCGTCCCTTACGCCAAGCTCGATGCCCGGTTGTTCGACCCGAAAATCATCGACGTACTGCCGCGCGAGTACGTCGAGGAGAACCTGGTACTCCCGCTGTTTGTGGTCCGCGGCCTGCTCACCGTCGCCGTCTCGGAACCGTCGAACCTGTTCCTGATCGACGAAATCCGCAGCCGCTCGGAGATGCAGGTCCAGATCGTCGCCGCCAGCCACAAAGACATCCGGCGGATGATCACGACGCTGCCGAACTCCAAAGTCTTCGTCATCGACGACATCATCGAAGACTCCGACACCGCCGACGTCACGCTGATCGAAGAGGCCATCGAGGACATCGGCGACGTCGAGGAGATTGCCGGGCAGTCGCCCGTGATCCGGCTGGTCAACTACGTCATCTACAACGCCGTGAAGGAAGGTGCCAGCGACATCCACGTCGAGCCCGCCGAGCGGTGCATGCGGGTCCGCTATCGGGTCGACGGCCGACTGCACAAGGCGCTGGAAGTTCCGCAGCACCTCCTCTCCGCCGTCACCAGCCGCATCAAGATCATGGCCTCAATGGATATCAGCGAGCGCCGCCTGCCGCAGGACGGACGCGTACACGTAATGCTTGAAGGCCGGAAGATCGATCTCCGCGTCAGCACGTTCCCTTCCACGCAGGGTGAGAAGACCGTCATCCGCGTGCTCGACACCCGAACCGTGTCGTTGAACCTCGAAGACCTCGGATTCGGCGAAGACATCCTCGGCGATTTCCAGCAGCAGATCCGCGCACCCAACGGAATCGTCCTGGTAACCGGGCCGACAGGCAGCGGAAAATCGACCACGCTCTACGCCGCGCTCAACGCAATCAGCAACATGGAGAACAACATCTGTACGGTCGAGGACCCGATCGAATACCGCCTGCCGTTGGTCAATCAGTTCCAGGTACAGCC
>JABMRB010001048.1 GCA_013202865.1 Candidatus Nealsoniibacteriota bacterium
AACGCCCGAACATCCTGATCGTGCTGACCGACGACATGGGCTTCTCCGACCTGGGCTGCTTCGGCGGCGAAATCGAGACACCCAACCTCGACGCGCTGGCCGCGGCCGGGCTGCGTTTCACGGAATTCCACAACACGGCCCGCTGCTGGCCCACCCGTGCGACGTTGAACAGCGGTATCTACAGCGACGGCCTGAGCGACCGGCAGGTGACCGTCGCCCAGGTGCTCAAGACGGCCGGCTACCAAACCGGCATGGTGGGCAAGTGGCATCTGGGTATGGACCCGACCAAGGACGGCCCGATCCAACGCGGCTTCGACCGGTTCTACGGCACGATGACCGGGGCCGGCTCGTTCTACAACCCGATGACGCTCACGCGCAACACCCAATTCGTCGATCCCGACGGCGAGGACTTTTACTACACCGACAAGATCGGCGAAGAGAGCGTCAAGCAAATCGAGACCTTTGCCGCCGCCGACGGGCCGTTCTTTCAGTACGTGGCATTCACGGCCGCACACTGGCCGCTGCATGCGCCGGAGAAGACGATCCAGAAGTACGTCAAACGTTATCAAGACGGCTGGGAGAAGCTCCGCAATGACCGCTACGCTCGAATGCTCGAAATGGGGATCATCGACGAGAAGCGCTGGCCGCTGCCGCCCATGGAATCGCGCGTTGCCGATTGGAAAACGGTCGACCACAAGCCTTGGCGGATTCGCAACATGGCGATCTACGCGGCCATGGTCGACCATATAGATCAGGCCGTCGGACGTATCGTCGAGGCCTTGCGGCGCACCGGCAAACTCGACAACACGCTGATTATGTACATGCACGACAACGGGGCCTGCTCGGAGCATCTCGGCGGCAACGGCTGGAACACGGCCAACAACGTGCTCGCCTGGGCCAAGGAGAACGGCAAGACGGTTGTCGTCGGAGATCACTACGACGTGCCGAACGGCGGACCGTTGACCTACGGCAGCGTGGGACACAACTGGGCCAACGCCCAGAACACGCCGCTAAGGCGCTACAAATCGAACGTTCACGAGGGCGGCGCGTGTACGCCCTGTATCATGCACTGGCCCGCCGGCATGAAGCACCGCGGAGCGATCACCCTCCAGCGCGGCCACGTGGTCGACATGATGGCCACGTGCATCGAGTTGGCCGGCGCCGAGTATCCCAAGCAGTTCAACGGCAAGCCGATCTCACCGCACGAGAGCCTCAGCCTCGTACCGGTAATCACCGGCGGCAAGCAACCGCACGACCACGCCTACTACTTCAACCACAGCGGCACCCACGCCGTGATCCGCGGCGACTGGAAAGTGATCCGCGAGCGCAACGGCCCCTGGCACCTCTACAACCTGACCGAAAATCGCACCGAAACCGAGAACCGGGCCGACGCCAATCCCCAGCTCGTCGAGCAGTTGACCGCCCTATGGCACGCACGCTTTGAACGCAAAAAGTAGGTCAGGGCTCGCCCTGACGGCGGCGCCATTCACACAAAGCCGCGACCGTTGGTCGCGAATGAGAGCCAAGCAAACGCAGAGTTAGGCAGCTGTTCCGACGCGACCAACGGTCGCGGCTTTGTGTTGGCACCACGAACGCGCTACCCTCCAATCGTCCACCTCGCCTGCCGCAACACCGCGCGGGCGGAGCCTTTCATCTGCTCGTACCAGACACTCACCAGCGAGCCGTCGGCGAGTTCTACCGTGGACGGATAACCCAGATCGCCGGACGTGCCGTCGCCGGAGACAATCATCGCTTCGGACCAGGTTCGGCCGTGGTCTTTGCTGACGCGTGCCTGATTGCCCAACGGGGCGCGGCGATGGCCGTAGGTCATCAGCAGCCGATCGTCCTTCAACCGCAATAGGTGCGAGGGCAGCCCCCAGACGCCGATCGAACGGGGTGCCGACCACGTCTTGCCGCCGTCGGCCGATTCGCTCTGCAACGTCTCGCGGCTGTTGGCTCCGTTGTGGTTGCGAATCTGCGCGACCAGTCGGCCGTCGGCCGCCGCAACCGCGTGCAACTCGTGATAGTTCTCGTGGCTGTCGCCTTCGCGCACGGGCAACTCGGCCAGCCACCGCCAGGTCTGTCCGTCGTCGGTCGACTCGCAGAACCCCACGCGATGCTTCGGCCGCCAAAGATCCTTGCCGCCGTAGAGCAGCCGCCCGTCGGCAAGTTGGATCGGGCCGTGGGGACTGTCGACCAGGCAATCGTAGCGAGCCGAGAAGGTCACCCCGCCGTCGGTCGAGCGGACCATCCACACGCCCAACTCGCTCTGGCGCTGCTCGGCCGAGAGCCGGCGATGGGCCGCCTGCCAGTGCCGCAACCGCTGCTCGGACCACGCGCCGCTCTTCTCGGCCTGTGCTAGGATCGGCTCGTAGGCCGACGACGTGAACGTGGTCACGAGGATCGATCCCTTGGCCGTCTCCAACACGCCGGCGTCGCGGTCGTCGATTGCACTGTCGATCATCACCCGCGGCCAGCCCCAGGTCTGTCCGTCGTCGTCGGATCGCATCATCTCGACCCGGCCGAACGGACAAACGTGCGACTCGCGCCCGCCGGAACAGACCAGCAGCAGTTGCCCGTTGCGTCGTCGCGCGAGCGTGGGCCAGCCGTGGTAGAGGTCCGGCCGGTGGCTGATGACCTTTGTTTCGCGGACCACCGTTTTCGGGGCAGCCGCGGTGGTGTGTCCCGCGACCAGCCACGCGGCGGTCGTACCGGCGAGCATCTGACGGCGATTGATCGTTTGCATGACGAAGCTCCTTGGGGTTTGTGGTTCCCGCTGCCAGGAATCTACCACGGATTCGCTGTCGAGGAAAGATACACCGATAAGATATGGGTAGCCCGACACATTCTCCGACAAGGCGGGAAGAAGTGGCAAAGCGTATTGCGGAGAAGTGGGTGGCAGCGATGATTTTCCGCGGTTGGCGTTGCCACTTGATAAGGCCGTTTCGGAAAATCGTCGGTGTCGCGAAGCGACGGGAGGATGGGGCCGTGGTCGCACGACAAAAGGGAGTTCCGCCCGAACACTTGCCCTCGGCCGACGAATAGCGCACACTGGTGGCAATATGGTTCGATAATTCGGCCCTCCCTTTCAACCCCGGAGATCGACATGAATGCCAGGACCCTTGCCGTTGCGTTGTGGTTTTTCGTTGCAGGCGCCGTCGGTGTTGCTCAAGAGGACAACAAGCCGACCATCGAGCCGTTGCAGGCCACGGTCGATCTTCGCGTCGGTCAGTCGGCCCAAGTGAAACTTTGCGACGGCAAGACCGCCACCGTGAAATTGCTCGACTTACAAGAGACCCGCGATGCGCTGCGCAACGCCGTGCGGCAGGCCCGTGTGACGGTCGAAGTCAACGGCGAGAAGGTCACGCTCACCTCGGCCTTCTATCGGCTGCCGACCGTTGCCGGCGGCGTGCAGATCGACTGCCCGGTGACCAAGGGCGTGATCGGCGAGAGTAGTAAGAAGAACGTCTGGGCCCTGGACGCCGACGCCCGCTTGCGACTCTGGCCGGCCGGCTCGCCATGGATTCGCCCGGGCACGTTCGTCTATCCGGCCAAGAACCGCTGGTTCGCCTCCGACACGCAAATGGCCAACGAGCCGTGTTTCGTCGACGGCGGCGAGGTGCCCGGCAAGACATCGATCTACTACCACTACGGACTCGACATCGGCGGGGCGGAAGGGCTCGTCGAAGTCGTCGCGGCTACCGACGGGCAGATCGTTTCGGTGGCCGGCAAACGGCTCGACGACGATTCGCCCGCGTCGGTGGTCAGCCCGCGCTACGACGTCGTCTACCTCCGCGACGGCCGCGGCTGGTACTATCGCTACAGCCACCTGCACACGATCGACCCGGGCGTGAAACTCGGCGAGCGCGTGAAGATGGGTCAGAAGATCGGGCTGCTCGGTAAGGAAGGCGGCAGCGGCGGGTGGTCGCATCTGCACTTCGACGTCTCGGCGATGCAACCCAGCGGACGCTACGGCATTGTCGAGGGCTACGCGTTCTACTGGCAGGCGTACGTCGCACAGTACAAGCCTAAGTTGCAGGCGGTTGCCCGGCCGCACCATTTCGTCGCCGTGGGCAAGCCGGTCACGCTCGACGCCACACGGTCGTGGTCGGCCGCCGGGCCGGGGCACATCGCCCGCTACGAGTGGATGCTGAGCAACGGCACCAACGCCACCGGGGCAACGTTGCAGCGCCGGTACGATCGCCCGGGCAAGTACAGCGAAGTGCTCCGGGTGACCGACGACCGCGGCCGAATCGATTACGATTTCTGTGTGGTCTACGTCGTCGACCCGGCGCACACGGACCGGTTGCCGCCGTCGATACACCCGGTCTACTGGCCCACGCAAGGCATCAAGGCGGGCGACGAGATCACGCTGAAGGTCCGTTCGTTCCGCGTCGCCCCGCAGGAGGGTCACGAGGAGTGGGACTTCGGCGACGGCAGCCCGACGGTGAAAGTGCAATCCGACGGCAACGCCCAGGTCCACGCGGCCGACGGCTACGCGGTGACCAAGCATCGATACACCAAGCCGGGCCATTACCTGGTCCGCGTTCGCCGCACGAACAACCGCGGCGAGACAGCCACCGGACATTTGCATATACGCGTGGGAGAAGGTCTGCCTTAACGCCTAACGTCGGTCTGACCCCAGATCCCCGGGAGGTATATCCGAGGGCTGTTCTTGTCTATCCGTCGCAATCCCCTCGGATTACGTCACGCCTGGGGTACTAAACCCGGGTTTTTCCAGGAAGTCCGCCTTTTCTTCGCTACGGGGGCTTGTAATCCACAGCGTTCTTGCCAGAATCCAGGACATTCGGCAGCTTTGGTTTTCCATCGACCAGTTTCGGGGTTTCCCGTTCAGACCAGGAGATGGGCCAGATGCAATCTAGAAACGCCCGACCGAAGCGGCGGCGCTGGACGCAGTTCAGCCTGGCTTCACTCTTGCTGTTCGTGCTGCTGTGCGCGG
>JABMRB010001049.1 GCA_013202865.1 Candidatus Nealsoniibacteriota bacterium
CTCACGGACGTACCCGAGTTTGATGCTGACGGAATATGGCATTGGCGCGGTGTGTTCTTCTCGCGATACGGGAACCTGAAGCAAACGGTGGTTGAACTGATTCGCCGTTCATCGGCGGGCCTAGATGCCGGCGAGATGGGTTCACTGCTCGGGCTCGGCCCACGCTCGTTTCTTTCTTCATTTGCCGACCATCCGCAAAGCCGTACTTCAAGATATACCTGGACTTGGAGAAGATCATCAAGGACAGGACGCTTTGGAAGACGGTTTCAGAAATCGAAGAAAGAATAAGAATAGGGGACAGTCACCTATTTCACAGGCACGAAATAGGTGACTGCGATACAGCGATCCGTATAGGGTTCCCAAGCCGGAGTCGATTGTCTTTGATGGGGTTGCCACGCTTAAGGACGGAAGTGTAGACCCCTCGCATCAAGGGTATTGCTGGACCATCGGCAAAGGTCGGATGTTCTATTTTCAGGTGGGACACGAAACCAATCCGGTCTTCTACGACAAGAACATTCGTAAAAACATGGCCAATGCGGTGCAGTGGGCCGCTCCATCCCACAATGGAATTGCACAGCGCGTTGCCGATAGTCCCTCCCGTTCTTGAATGCGCCCGGCTTTGCCAACGGCTCGTCGCTGCAAGTGGGCAGGAAAGTCTGCGGGATTCTGCCTGCCGCAACGCAGGCGTTCAGTCCGACCATCTGCCCCTTCCGTCTCTGTTTCGGGCGACTTCACTCAAGGTTTCGTTACCAACCCCATAGCCATCATTGACGGAGCCACTGACCGTGTTGATCGACGAAACTCGGTTGCAGCTTCCCGCACTGCCCAAGCCGGCGAAAGCCGGACACCGGCACAAGGGGAGTGATGTGATTGCGAAAGAAGAAGCCTTCAACCGCCTCGAAATCTTTGGGGATCTCACCTTCGATTTGGTAAAGCCGAGAAATCATTTGGGACTGCGGCGTCAAGTAACGGTAGATCTCCCAATCGCGAACCCCGGACCAGAGACGGTATCCGGCCGGCTGGCCGGGCTTGGCCGCGGTAAAGGTGGTTTCGCTGTAGCCGCCACTGTAGGGCAAGATTGCGTCGCACTGGTGTTCCGCAAAAGTCAGAATGTCAGGCCCCATCTTCTCCCGCAAGAATTGCATCAGTTTGACGTCCTCGAAACTCGATCCGAAGCTATCCAGATAGAACAGCGTGCAGCCCTTGTCGATCATGTTCTCGAACCGTTGCCACAGCATCGCGCGGTGGCCCGGGTCGTCCGGATTGATGTCGATGATCCGGTCGCGTCGCCAGTCGTCGCGAACGGCGAGATGGCGGGGTCGCGTACAGACGCCCAACTTCAGTCGGGTCTGATCGAACTTCTTCGCCAAGGTGGCCCAATTGGCTTCGACCTCGGGCGGTAAGACATCGAAATCCGGACGGTACATGGCCCCGCGCGGGTCGTCGCCCCCTTGGCCCCAAAGGATCACACCTTGTCCGGCGTGATCCTGCAAAGCCGGGATGAGTTCGCCGCAGAACTCCGCGACGCCTTCGGGTTGATCGATTCGCCGAAACCCGCCGTGGAACCCGTACGGGTTCGTATCCGATACGGCCTGTTGGCTGTGGTTCATGTAGTCGGATGCGATCCAGCGGTTGTCCGCCTTGTAGCGGACCCTGCCGAAGGTTCGCCGGAAATGCTCGCGATACGGCTCGAGCAGGTGTTGCCAGTCGCGTGTCTTGCTGATGCGCAACTTCAAGTCAAACGTCCGCGCTCCGCGCGGCGGAACCGGCGCCACGGCGAAGTAGATCAACCGCCGCTGGGGAGAGTTTTCGCGCTGGTCTTGTGCCCAACTGCCGTAGTCCCAGAGGATCAGCGTTCGCATCAAGCCGGTTTTCCAAGGCGAAACGCCGACGCCGACCGAGTCATCCACGGCGTAGCTGCCGCCGATTTTCGACCAGTGGCCCGGATGGCACAGCCCCACACCGTGGGCCTGGAAGTAGCTGATGTGCTGCACCATCATGTGGCCGTCCGGTGGGCGGTCGAAATCGAAGGTCAGGCCCGAGAAGCCGGCGACGTTGAGAGCTTCCTCTTCGTGCCGATTCTCCACGCGGGCGGAGATCAAAACATCCTCATCGTCGAACGTGTAACGGGTGATACACTCGACGTCGCCCTTTCGATGAAACACATTCGCCGTCTTCTCGTCCACAATCGTGATCGACTTCTCCGACAATTGCTTTGTATCAACGGTTCCCGAGCCGGCGTCCTTGAACCACGGTTCCGCATTGAAAACGGACCACCCACCGTGAGCTAGTTGCCGCCCGCCGACGCGAATCGACGAGAGCCCGTCGCCGGTCACCTCGAACACGACACCTTGTGGCGTGCGGTAGCTGAAGGTCTCTTGACGGTCGGCATTCAGTTCGGCTGCCCGGGCAAAACCGGCTACGGTCAACAACAGCGACAGAAGCGTGAACGTCTTCCACTTCGGCATTGGTCTACTCCTGGGTAACACGTGCTCGGGCTGGATCATTCGGCGTCGTTGCTGGCTCCGATCACGAACCGCGTGCCTTCTTCATGAACTCCGAGGGCGTCATAAATACGCACCCCTTGGACTTGAGGTAGTCGATGATCTTGACGAAGCCATCCCATCGCTCGTCGTCCCAACTATTCGGATGTCCTTGCAGGGCCAAGTACTTTCTGTCGTGGCCAACTCGATCATAGGTTGCTTTGAACTTGGCAAAATCGGGGACATGGGTTGGGTTCTCAAGCGTCAACACCCTCTCGAAGACGAACTTGCTCGAATCCTTGGGGCCATAGAACCACATCTTGATCTCGGGAATGCTTTCCAATGCTCTTGTGGTGTCGGCGTTCGTCCCGCTCCAATGCGGCCCGAAGACTTTCAGTTCGATGCCCAGCTTTTCTTTGGCGAGCTTCTGAGTTCTTTCCAAGGCTGTCTTCTGCTGCTGAAACGATCCCTCGAACTCCCCGGTACTGTCCGTGCCCTTCCGGTTCCTGTGTCCATGATTCCAGAACTCAATGAGACCGCTCTTATCGAGGGTCTTGATCCACTGGAAATATGCCCGATTGTCTTCCTCCAAAGAGAATCCAATGATGCCGTACGACGCCTTGATGTCGGACTCTTTGAGGAAGTCGGTGACTCGCTGCCATCTTGGAGGAACCGGCGAGCGATCTGATGACCCGTGGGAAACGATATCATCGAGTTTCAGGATAATGATCTGGGGAGCCTTGTCCGGGACTTCAGCGCCGCCGGCCGCATGCCCAAAGGATGCAACGACCAAGACTGCCGCTGCTGCCGGCAACAGGAACCTAAACTTCATGGTGATCTCCTCGTGCTGTCTTGAAATGAACGTGTTACCGTTGCGGCTGGCCGAGAATGAGTTCTTCTGGAGCTACTTAGCCTGCTTGGTTCCCACGCCCGACAATTCGTGTGTGCTGACCACTTTCCACACGACATCCTGGATCGTCTTGGCCAACTTCGGATCGTTGATCCCGTATGGTGCAGCGAGTAGTCTCTCTGGACTCTCTTTGTAGAGCGTGGACAGAAACGTGCATCCGACGATGTAGGAGCCGACGTTGTTTAGATGGATGCCGTCTTTGTAGACCTCCCCGATGGCCGAGAATCCCTTCACCTCCCCGGCCTTCATGCGACGATCCAGTTCATACATCACATGCCCGACCGGAACCATTAGGACCGGCATCTTCAACTCGGGGCAGGCTTTCCGCAGCTCAATGGTCAGCCGCTCGAAATAATCTTTGGTCTCGTTCGTGCCATCCCAGCCACCGGTGTACTGCCGAAGCCACTTCGTGCCGTAGTCGAGGCTTCCGTCCTTATCTTTCCTCGGCCAGCGAGCGTATATATACACTTGCAGGTCGGGACTCTTCGGCAGAGCCATCGTGATGAAGTTCCTTGCCATCACGATATCGCCCTCATTTCCCGTGATGTGACGGTCGAACGGT
Organism: Candidatus Nealsoniibacteriota bacterium; assembly: GCA_013202865.1. Taxonomy (GTDB): domain Bacteria; phylum Planctomycetota; class Planctomycetia; order Pirellulales; family Thermoguttaceae; genus JABMRB01. Next base: position 3,956 of record JABMRB010001049.1, read on the forward strand.
TGAAGGCAGAGGGCAACCCATTGGTGCTTCGCCAAGGCAGTCGGGTAATGACCGAAGGGCTGTTGCTGGAAGCCTTGGTCGGGATGCTGCCAAATCCACTGAAGCGGGGCACCTGGAATCATGTGTCGGCCCCACACGTGCTTGTGGCTTCGGCTCTTAGCCAACTCTTCGAGTGCTCCGTAGTTGATCGTGTCGGTAACACTGTTGCCGATGAAGTAGACCCGCAAGTGTTTCTGTGGTTGCGACTCCCGATCCGCTGCCGAAACCGGCACAACCAGCGCCACAACACAGAGAACACTCATGGACAACGTTCGCATGATCATTCTCATGATGGTTCCAGGATGCGATGAATGAGGGGTTTGAAGTTCATGGTCATATCGGGGGGATGTTGCAAGACTCCCGTGATCTTACCATAATGTCCGTGTGGGGTGGAACCATCCCCGCTACGTTAACCTGAACTGGAAAGCCACAAAGGAGCCTGTCTATGCATGCATTGAAGACGGTCTGCCTGACCTCTCGGCAGATGATCTTATCGGTCGCCGTCGTGGCGGTCGGTTGCGCAACCATCTCTGCTGCCGATCAATCGCAACGTCGCCTTCCCATGGAAGTGCCGGTACTCAACGTCAAGTTCTTCCCAGTCAAGGGCGATCGGATTGACCTGTCCGTGACCGGCGACTGGGGCGATCCCCTTGAGGCAACTCGCCGGAAGACGGAACGATGTACACAGGAAGTGGTCCAGGCTCTTGAGGATGGATCGAAGTACCACGGATACAAGAACCCTCAGGCGAAGCCCAGCTTGGTCTACAAGATTGTTGACACCCTGGAGTTCCTGGAACCGCTTCCCACGGTCGCCCGACCGGGCAATCGAGTTCCGATCACCGACTACCGAAGCATCATGAAGCGGATCGATATCAAGAAGTGGGTTGAGGAAAAGGGCGTCAAGGAGGTCTGGATTTGGGGTTACCACGGAGGAGTGATCCACCTGTGGGAATCGAACATGGCGAGCCCTTTCGGAGACGTCAGCAACAGCAACCGTGATCCGGACGATCTACCGGTCCTGAAATGCACGTACACGGTCTATCACTACAACTACCAGCGGGGATCCTCCGAGGCCGTTGAAGATCACATGCACCAGTTTGAGGCGGTGTTGAATCACGTTGACGGCCGTAGCCGAACGCCGCCAGACCGTTGGCACACGCTGTTGTTCTGGGGCAAGTTCGTCGGAAGCGACCGTTCCCACAAGATTGTTCGGCCCGGGTGCGGCTGGTCTCACTATCCACCCAACGCGGAACAGGACTACGATTGGGCCAACAAGCGATACGTAGAAACCGACATCGAAGATTGGAAACCTGACGGCACCGGCAAGAGGCAGCGGCTCAATTGTGACCGCTGGGACGGCAACAGCCTCAAGTGGTTTGTCTACTGGATGCAGAATCTTCCTGGCGATGCCAACGGTTTGACCTACCAGGGCAAGCCGTTGACCAACTGGTGGGTCTTTGTCGGTGACTATGACTACGCCAAGAACAACAACATGCGTCTGGTTGCTGACGATTCCCAGTGACGGCAAATACCACGCTCGCGGCCACCCGGCCACTCGGGACTTCACCGCCTTGGAATATCGCAAGTCTCCTCGACGGCGAAGGTCTTGTCCACGCGCACGACGCGACGTGCGTATGGGGCGCGCTATCGTGCATACTGATCGCCGTCTTCATCGGCGCCTGTACGACGACATTCGGACAGGGCACGGTATCGCCTTCGGCGAGCCCGCCATTGGGTTCTCCAGGTTGCTATCCCACGCCCGAGCAACCCATCGGCTGGCGAGGCGACTGGACGGGCCGCTTCCCGGGCGCCACGCCGCCGACGCAGTGGAGCCGCCGGGCCAAGGGTATCACGTCCGAGATCAAGTACCAGGCGCAAAAACCCTCCGATGCCCCGGGCACCGACAGCCATCCTTTAGAGTAGGATGGATTCCGGATTATGTCCCCGGATTAGGGCGTGACATAATACCAGCCATGTGATGATCCAGAGAATATGAACGTCATCGTGATCACGAATCAGAAACGCTTCGCATCCCGTGTGACCTGATCGAGGAGTACCGGGAGGTCGTGGGAAGCTCGCTGCCAACTCAGCGAGCTTGTCGAGCGGGCGCTTGCCACCTACCGAAAACCACTCCCTTGCTGACGACACACGTAGCGATTGCCTGCGGCACCCCGTAGAGGGGGCGTCTCCATTCGCGGCCGACTGTTCCACGAACTTCTCTGACTGGATTTCCGAGAGGACAGAA
>JABMRB010001050.1 GCA_013202865.1 Candidatus Nealsoniibacteriota bacterium
GGGTTACACTGATCCCCACCAAAACGCCAGCGTCGGGCTTGCCCAGGCGGAGCGCTGATCGACAGCTACCGCCGCCAGGATCGCGACTGCCGGCAGATGCTCAAGGGATTTGTGAAAACCGAAAACAGGGTCTGACCCCCGTGACCCCGCCTCGACCGCCCCCGAGAGCATTGTGGAGTTCCGGCCGGAGATGTTGTATAATCATCCGTCTTGGATCATGCCCTAAGAAACATGAGATGCAGACATGAATCGGAATGCTTATCGATCGCGCGCCGTGGTCGCGATGTTGTTGGTTTTGGCGGCGTTCTTCCTTTGTGATGTTGGGCGAGCACGCGGCGCGGAGCGGGCCCGGACGATGATCTCGATCGTTTGCCCGGCTGATGCGGAGTCGCCGGTGCGGATTGCTGCGGAAGAGTTGGCCATCGGATTGAGACACCTGTTCGGCGGCAACCGTTTCCGTGTCGTGCGGGAAATGCCGCCGGACGAAGTCGAGATGCTAATCCACTTGGGCACGCGCGCATCGTTGCCCGGTTTCGCTCGTCGGGCCGCAGACGGTCTGAAAGAGGCCGAGTGTTATCTGCTGACGACTACCGAGGCGAACGGTCAAAGCGTCGGCCTGATTGTTGGGGCCGATGCCCGCGGTGTGATGTACGGAGTGCATGGCTTGCTGCGAAAGCTCGGATACGCGTACACGCTCGACGGAGATATCAAGCCGCCTCCACGCACAGCGTCCCTCGCTGCCGACGGCACAGCGCCGTTCAGTTTCAGGCAGTGGAACCTGGCCGACCGGCCGCTCGTGCCGCGGCGATTCGTGTTCAATTGGCACAACTTCCTCTCCGGCTGCTCCTCGTGGGATCTGCAACACTGGAACCGATGGACCACGCAATCGCAAAAGATGGGCTATAACGGCATCATGGTCCACGCCTACGGCAACAACCCCATGACGGGCTTCTCTTTCATGGGCGTAGACAAACCGGTCGGCTATCTCAGCAGCACGCGCGTCGGACGCGACTGGGCCACCATGCACGTCAACGACGTCCGCCGGTTGATCGGCGGTGAAGTATTCGACGGCCCGACGCTCGGCTGCGCCGCGGCGGTCGACGGTACCGACCGCCAACGTACCGACGCCGCACAGAAACTCATGGCCGGCGTCTTCGAACACGCCGAAGCCCGCGGCGTGGACACGATTCTCGCCGTCGACATGGATACCGAAACCGCCAACCCCCAGCCGCTGATCACCCGGCTGCCCGAGCATGCGCGGTTCAGAACGCATCCCCAGGGAGACTTCTGGCTGCCCCGCGCCGACACGCCCGAGGGCTACGGCTACTACAAGGCCCAACTGGCGCATCTGCTGAACGTCTATCCGCAGCTCGACACGCTGGTGATGTGGTTCCGTCTGCGCGGGACACCGCTGATCAGTTTGAAGATCGAACAGTTGCCGGAGGATTGGCGAAAAGAATACCAGGCGATCATTGCGAAGGAGCCGGAGGTCGAAAAGCACTGGCACAGCGTCGGCATCTTCGTGATGGGCAAAGTGGCCGTCGCGCACCAGAAGGCCCTGAAGGAACTCGGCCGCGAGGATGTGACCCTCGGCCTGGGTTCATGGGGATTCGGTTTGCAGGCGGCCGGCGACCGCTTTCTCCCCAAGGGCATCGGTTTGTATCCGCTGGATTTCGAGGTCTTGTGGAAGGAGTCGCGACTCGAATCACCCGGCGGACCGGAAGGTGTGGCCGCCGTAGCGGCGCATCGGCCGATCTACCCGATTCACTGGGCACACCACGATGACAAAACGTACGTGGGCCCGCCCTATCCACCCTTCGAGAACTTCTACGATCTGCTGACCGAATCCAAGTGCAACACGTCCGGCTACGGCGCCTTCCACTGGACCACGCGCCCGCTCGACCTGTTCTTCATCGGGCTCAGCGACGCGGTCTGGGCATCCACAAAGAACCAATCCGTACGAACCACCTGCCGCCGCATGGCCCGCGACTGGCTCGGTGAGAAGCACGAACGCGTCTTCGGCGATTACCTCTACCAATGGTTGCACGGGCTGCCGATGATCGGCCGCGACACGTCCGATTTCTTCATCGATCGCGAACTGGAGGGATACGACGAAGCGCTGAAGTCGCACAAGCAGCGCATGGCCCTGCTCGATACGATCGACCCGGCCA
>JABMRB010001051.1 GCA_013202865.1 Candidatus Nealsoniibacteriota bacterium
GCTCGTTCGCAGAATCGTCGGTGTGGCGTAGTCATGGGAGGTTCGTGGGTGGCTTAAGCTCGCGGAGCGAGATGGCTACTTTCTCGGACGCCTTGGAAACCTGCCCCACGATACTTATTGTCGCTCACGCCGCCTTGCCGTACATTCGGCCGGCTTGGTGCGACTCCCAGGTCTCGGTCCATGCGCAGCCGGCCCAGGAGAATCCTACGCCGAAACCGATCAGCAGTGACCGCTTGCCCGGCTTCAGCCGGCCGCAACTACGCAGATCGTGCATCAACAGCGGAATCGTCGACGAGACCGTGTTGCCACACTCCTGCAGCGCCTCGGGCAACTGTTCTTCGTCCAGCTTGAGCCGGTCGCGAAGATGGTCGAGCAGGAACGTGGTTGCCTGGTGCATCAGGTACATGTCGACCCGGTCGCGGTCCCAGTTGGCGGCCTCTAGTAGCCGGTCGACCGCGGGCGGCACCACCTGGAGCGTGAACTTGACCAGTTCCGGACCGTCCATGTAGAGCCGGCTGGGCCAGCGTTTGCGTTTCCGCGGCCGCATCGCCTCGTGTTTCGGCCGGGCCCCACCCTCGGGCACCATGAGCGAGTCGGCCCCGCGGCCGTCGGTGCCAAAGACGAAGGGCCCCAGGCTGGGCCGCTCGGCCGCATCGACGATCGTGGCGGCCGCCCCGTCGCCGAAGATGGTCCGCAGCAATCGGTCGGCCGGATCGATGTACTTCGAGTAGGTCTCGGCCGTGATCAGCAGCACGCGGCGCGCCGACCCGCTACGGATCAGCCCGTCGGCCAGCGAAAGCCCGTAGACGAACCCCGAGCACCCCAGGTTGAAATCCAGGGCCCCGATCGACGTGGGCAGCCCGAGGCGCTGCTGCATCAGGCAGGCGGTGGTCGGCAGCGGATAGTCGGGCGTTTGCGTGCAGAAGAGCAGAAAGTCGACCGAACTGCGGTCGATGTTGAATCGGGTGAAGAGCTTCTCGGCCGCGGCCACACCCAGGTCGGACGCACACTGGTCGGCCGTGGCGAGGTGTCGCGCGCGGATGCCCGTCTTCTCGTAGATCACGTCCATGTTCCATCGCGGGTTCTCCGCCGCCAATTGGGCGTTGTCTTCAACGGCCTCGGGCAGATGAATCACGATGGGACCGATGGAACCGAACGGCATACAGTGTTACTCCTGTAGCGGGGCTACTCCCGTATCGGGCGGGCCGGCGCATAACACCACCCCCAGAATCGACTCGGGAAGCTACCAGACTTGCCCCCGCGGCGTCAATTGCAGTTCCGCCAGGACTGCCCTTGACGCCGCGGGGCCGCTTTCCTAACCTCCCCTGCCTTCTCAACAGGAATACTACCCTCTCGATCAGAGATACTACCGAAATCGATTACGAAAGGGCGGCTGCGTGAAATGTCCCAAGTGCTGGGCCGAGAAAGCCTACATTCGTCAGGTCACGGGATGGCGAGGGACCGTCCTGCAGTGCCTATTGCTGACCCCCTTGCGATGCCGTCACTGCTATCACGAGTTCACGGTTTCCTGGTTCCTCACCATTGGCAAACAGATCCACGCCCCGCAGCCGGCGTCGAAGGGGATTAGGCAGTTAGGGGATTAGGCGGTCAGGGGATTGTCGTCCTGCATCGCAGTTTCTGCGCGGCGTGCGTGTTTGTGAGTCCCGAGTCCCCAGTCCCCGAGAAAGACCGTGTCCGAGCCACCACCTCTGGTCGATATCCACTGCCACCTGCTGCCGGGGACCGACGACGGGGCGTCCGACGCGGAGGAGACGCTGGCGATGGCCCGGCTGGCTGTCGACGACGGCATCTCTACCGTCGTTGCAACCCCGCACCAACTGGAGTGCTTCCCGCAGAACCAGGGGCCGGCAATTCTCGACGCCGTCGAGCGGGTCCGGGAGCTGCTCCTGCAACACAACGTGCCGCTGACCGTCGTGCCGGGCGGCGAAGTGCGGATCGTGTCCGAACTGGTCCGCCACCTTCACAGCGGAAAACTGCTGACCCTGGCCAATCGCGGTCGCCACGTGTTGCTCGAACTGCCGCACGACGTCTACTTCCCCTTCGACCGCTTGATCTACGAACTGAGTACCGCCGGCATGGTGGCGGTTCTCGCGCATCCGGAACGCAACCCGGGTATCGCCAGGCAACGTGGGGCCGTGCCCGCGCTGGTCAAGGCCGGTTGCCTGATCCAGATAACCGCCGGGTCGCTGGTCGGGTCATTCGGGCCGCGCGTGCAGAAGTTCGCACGCTCGCTGGTCAGCGGGCAACTGGCCCATTTCGTCGGCACGGACGCCCATGGTGCCGCGTCGCGGCGGCCGTTGTTGCGGCGGGCTTTCGATTGCGTCTCTGCGTTGGCTGGCCGGGAAACGGCCGTCGATCTCTGCTGCCGCAACCCGGCCTCGGTCGTCGCCGGAGAGGACGTACCCGCGTCGCGTGGCAGAACCACCAAGGCCGACGGCGGCGGGTGGTTTCGCAGAAGAAAGGCCGGCTAATGCAACCCCTTCGGCCTCGAATCGGTTTGCTGCTGGTGGCCGCCTTCTCGGCGGCGACGGCGTTGCTCGGGCAGACTCGCGACTGTGCCGCCCAAGATTGGGTCGATGGCAAGGTGGCCGGGCCGTTCGTTTGTCGAGCGGAGTTCTCACTGGCCGGCTCGGAAAATCTGCTGCGAGAACTCATCCAAATCCAGGTCGACGTGATTCGATACCTGGGCCTGCCGGCGGCAAACGAGCAGATCGAAGTTTACCTGTTTCGCGATAAGCGGAGTTACTCGGGTTACATCGAGAAGCATCTCCCCAAAGTGCCTTATCGTCGGGCTCTGTTCATCAAGGGCCAAGGGCCCGGGCGGGTCTATGCCTACCAGAGCCGCGAACTGGCCGTCGATCTGCGACACGAGTGTACCCACGCCCTGCTCCATGCCGTGCTACCGGTTGTGCCCCTGTGGCTCGACGAAGGGCTGGCCGAGTATTTCGAGGTGCCGGCCGACCAACGGGCATTCGGCAACCCCCACTTAGCCCCGCTGCGATGGAACCTTCGGCTGGGAGCCAAGCCGAAACTAACCGACCTGGAGAGCAAGGGCGGCCTGTCGGAAATGGGCGGCACCGAGTATCGCTACGCCTGGGCCTGGGTCCATTTCATGCTCCACGGCCCGCCCGAAGCCCACCAGGAGTTGGTCCAATTCCTCGCCGCGTTACAAGCGCGCACCCCGCCAGGCCTGCTAAGCCAGCGACTCAATCACCGCCTATCCGACGCTGAACAACGGCTGGTCGCTCATTTCAAGGGATGGAAGAGGTAGTGGGGAGTGGAGAGTGGAGAGTGGGGAGTGGGGAGAGTGTTTGCGGACTGCGGGGCGCCAATAGCCGAGGGCGGAAGCCCACGGAGTGTCGCGAACCACCACAATCGAAGGATAGTGGGCAGTGGTGAACGTTCAGTTCTTTGCCGCTCAATCTGCGGATGTATCGAAACGAGACGCTGCCCCCCCGAACGCAGTCGGGGGGCGTTTGATTTTACTCCCCACTCCCCACTCCTCACTCCTCACTACTGCCCCCCCGCTTGCGATTCGCTGGCAATTCTGGCAGAATCGGCTGCATGCTGATTCCGCAATTCACGATCCGCTGGTTGCTGGTGCTCACGGCCGTGTGTGGCGTGGCGTTTTCGCTGTTCGGGCTGGCCGTTCAGGGGAAGCCTTGGGCAATCGGCGTTTCGGTCGGGATCGGTGTTGTTGCGATTGCGCTGCTGGTCCAGGCTGGCGCGTTTGCCGTGGTGTGGGCGTTTTCGTCGATCACGGCCCCGCTCCGCGTCCGCCAGGGCCGGGTCGGCCGATCCCCGTTCGCGGCCCACCCGTTCGCAGTCGATCCGGGCCCGAATGATGAATGACGAAGCTCGAATGACGAATGACGAAGTAAGACAAGTGACGGCCGTGCCGGTGTTCGTCATTCGTCATTCGAGCTTCGTCATTTCCTTCGGCCGGACCGTTACCGTGGCGCTGTTGGCCTGGCTCCTTCTCTGCGGCCGCTGGGCCGGTGCGGTGGACGGCTCGGAGCAGACCGGCGTCGGCGAGGGGCTCGAAATGACCGTCGACAGCCGTTGGCCAGCCCAGATGGGTTATCGGCCGGTACGGATCATCGTCAAGCCAGCCAGGCTCGCGAAGCCAACCACGGTCGACCGCCGGATTACGGTCGAGTTCATCAGTCTCTCGGAGGGCTACTACCGGCATCGGGACACGCTGGCCGTCTCGCAGGAGATCGAGTTGCCGGCCGGTTTCAAGCAGGTCGAAACGATCCTGTCGGTCCCGCAGGTCAATCCGTTGGAGAGCTACCACGTTCAGGTCCGGGAAGACGGGGCCGAGCTAGAGAAACTGTCGCGGTCGCTGGGGTGGTCGAGGCAGTATTCCGGTGGTCAGACGTGGACCGAGTGTCTTCCGGCGATCCTCTTCGTGAGCCAGTTGCCCATCAGGTCCGATCGGCTTGCCAGCGCGTTGCCCAGCGAGGCCGTCCAGGCCGCACGGAGTGCCGACCAGTCCGGAAGGAGTTACGACGGGAGCGGCTCGCAACTGCCGACCAGCTACACGCTTCCTCCGGAGAAGCTTCCCGGGCGGTGGGTCGACTACTCCGGAGTCGACGTGATCTGTCTCTCGCTGGACGAACTTGCCGGATTGAAGGCCAACAATAAGAAGGCGTTCGATGCGATTCGCCGCTGGGCGGCCGCCGGGGGAAACCTCTGGGTGTACGGCCTTGGCGACAATTGGCAGGGGATGGCCCAACTGGAACGGCTGCTCGGTCTGCCGTCGGGACTCGGCGAGGACGGCCTGCCTTCGGCGAACTTCTGGCAACCGCCCGACCCGTCGCGCTGCGGTAGGGTGGCCGGCAGGGAACTGATGTCGCAGTATGACGGCTACGGCAACCGCGTGGCGCAGCCCTACGAACCCACGATGCCGCCTCGCGAAAGGCCGCGCACGGTGCCGGCGGGCGAAGCGGACGTCGACGGGGCGAAATTCCTGTTGCGTCGCTACGATTTCGGTCTGGTCGCGGCCTTGGCGGCAAAGGACCCGTTTCCGGGCGAACAGGCCGACTGGGCGCATTTGCTCGACTCGGTCGGGTCGGACCGCTGGGCATGGTACCGCCGTCACGGAACGTCGACGTGCAGCGATAACGCCGACTACGCGAACTTCCTCATCCCGGGCGTTGGTTTGGCGCCGGTCACCGAGTTTTGCATTCTCATCACGCTGTTCGTGCTGGCCATCGGCCCCTTGAACTACTGGCTATTGCGACGTTGGAAGCGGCTGCACCTGTTGGTGGTGACGATTCCCGCCGGCGCGGCTGCGGTCACGTTGTTTCTGTTCGCCTATGCCCTGATCTCGGACGGCCTGGGGACCCGTGTGCGGGTGCGGAGCGTAACGCATCTCGATCAGCGGCGCGGGCACGCGACCTGTTGGGCGCGGTTGTCCTACTATTCGGGTCTGGCGCCGGGCGGCGGACTGACGTTTCCCGACGACGTGGCCGTACAACCGATCCAGTATTCGCCGAACAACGACGAGGTCCGCAACTACCGCAAGATGCGATGGCAGGGGGACCAGCAGCTCGAGTCCGGCTGGCTCAATTCGCGGACGCAGGTGCAGTATTTGACGGTCCGTTCGCGCCCCAGCCGCCAGGGAGTGAAGCTGTTACGCTCGCCGCACGATCCGACCAAGGCCCAGGTGAAAAACGAACTCGGCGCGCGGATCGAGCAGTTGGCGATCTGCGGCGACGACGGGGCCTGCTATTGGGCCGAGGGGATCGACGACGGGGAGACCGCGAGTTTGCAGGCGGTGGATCTAGAGCCGGACGTCGGAAGGCGGCTTCTGGACTTGTACGCCGACAACCGGCCGAAGGCGGATCCCAGCACACAAGACGCCTATCGCGGGGGACGCCGGCGCTACTACTACGGTTATGACGACGGATCCGGCGCCAGCAGTCCGACGCAGTCCAGCGGGCGGTTGGAGAAGTCGATGGGCATGCTGCGCGGACGGACCGAGGGCAACACCGAGATCCTCGGGCCGCGCAGTTACATTGCCGTCGTCGAGCAATCGCCGGAAGTGGAGCACGGTACGAACTCGGCCGAAGAGGAACAGAGTTTTCACGTAATCCTTGGAACCTGGTAAATGCCCGCTTCTCACCCGATGATCGAATTGCGGAACCTGCACCGGTACTTCGACGAGACCCGGGCCGTCGACAACGTGTCGTTTCGCGTCTACGCCGGCCAGGTCTTCGGCTACATCGGCCCGAACGGGGCGGGTAAGACCACCAGCATGCGGATTCTGGCCACGCTCGATCTGCCCACCGCCGGCGACGCGCTGATCGACGGGTTCTCGGTGGTCAACGATCCCGACCGTGTCCGCTACCGCCTCGGGTTCATGCCCGACTACTTCGGCACCTACGCCAACGTGAACGTCCGCGAGTATCTCGACTTCTTCGCTCGGGCGTACCAGATTCGCGGGCAGCGGCGGCACGATGCAGTCGAGCGGGTGATGGGCTTCACCGGGCTGGACGTGTTGGCAGAGAAACCGACCAACGGGCTCTCTAAGGGGATGAAGCAACGGCTCTGCCTGGGACGCTCGCTGATCCACGACCCGGCCGTGCTGGTGCTCGACGAGCCGGCGGCCGGTCTGGACCCCCGGGCGCGGATCGAGGTCCGCTCGATGATCCGCTCGCTGGCCAACGAAGGCAAGGCGATCCTGATCAGCTCGCATATTCTCACCGAATTGGCCGAAGTCTGCGACGAGGTGGCAATCATCGAGCAAGGCCGGCTGCTGGCGGTCGGCAGTGTGGACGAGATTCGCAATCAGGCCCGGCCCCCGCAAAACGCCGTCGAGGTGCGGCTGCTCGATGACGTTGCTGGGACGGGGGCGGCCGAGTTGGGGCGTTGGTTGGGTGACCGCTCGGACGTCAAGGAGTTGAACGTCAATGGCGATTCGGTCCGGTTTCTGCACGCCGGTACCCCGGAGGATGAGGCCAGCTTGTTGCGTTCGATGATCGAGGCCGGGTTCCGCGTGATCGCCTTCGGCTCGAAGGATCAGACGCTCGAAGACGTCTTCATGCAGGTGACGGAGGGCCGGGTGCAATGAGTACGCAAGCCCCATCGCCGACGCTGGAACTTGCCGCGCCCTCGGGTGCGGTCGCGCGCTGGTGGAAGACGGCCGATCGGGCGCTCGCTTGGGCCGGTGAGCGGCTCAACCCGATCCTGGTCAAGGAGACGCGTCAGGCGCTCAAGAGCAAGCAGTTCATGGTCACGTTCGGCCTGTTGCTCGCCTGCGGATGGATCTGGTCGATCATCGGTGTTTCGAGCATTGGGCCCGGCGCCTGGCATGGAGAGTCGGGCCCCGAGATGTTCATGGGATACTACTGCATTCTGGCGTTTCCACTGATTGTGATCGTTCCTTTCGCCGCGTTCCGCTCGCTGGCCGGCGAGCAAGAAGACCGGACCTACGAACTGATGTCGATCACCACGCTGGGCCCGCGGCAGATCGTGCGCGGCAAACTGGGCAGTTCCGTGATGCAAATGCTGATCTACCTCTCGGCGCTCTCGCCCTGTCTGGCGTTTACTTACATGCTGCGCGGTCTCGACTTCCCCACAATCTTGTTCAGCACGCTCTACGTTTCCCTCGGCTCGCTGGCACTGTCCATGGTCGGACTGTTCCTGGGGACGCTGACCGCGGAAAAACACTGGCAGATCATGTTGTCGGTGGCATGGATCGCGGGCCTGCTGTACGCGTTCGGCGGTTCGATTGCCTTGGCCGACGAACTGATCTTCGGGTGGGGTATCGACGTTCTCGACGCCGAATTCTGGCAGGTCAACGCAGCGATATTTACCGCTTACGTCGCCTACTTCGTGTTGATCTTCTACGCAGCCGCCTCGCGAATCACTTTCAGCACCGACAACCGGTCCACCCGGCTGCGGGCGGTGATGTTCGTTCAATTCGCCCTGGCAACCGCCTGGATGGCCTGGTTCTGGGTAGGGCCGGTACGTGGAGAAGATTTCGCACTGCCGGTTTACCTCATGATGGTCGGCATCCATTGGTACGCGATGGGTGTCTTCATGACGGGCGAATCACCCGAGCTCTCGTTGCGTGTCAAACGCCGACTGCCGCAGAGCTTTCTCGGCCGGGGCTTCCTCACCTGGTTCAACCCCGGGCCGGGTACCGGATACGTGTTCGCAACGGTCAATCTGGCCGCTGCCGTGTTTGTCGTACTCTTCGCGGTCGTGGTGGCGGAGTCGTTCCACGGCGGCGAATTTCTCCCGCAATGGGATTCGGATCACGTGGAGCAGACGCTTGCGTTCGGGGTTCTGTTTCTCTCGTACGTGGTTGCCTATCTCGGCGTAGGCCTGCTGCTGGTTCGGATGTTGCGCAGAGCGGTTCGTGTCGGCATCGCCTTGGCACCGATCATGCAAATCCTGCTGCTGCTGATCGGTTGCGGCGTGCCGTGGGTGGTGCAGATGCTTACCTTCCCCGACGAGGGCGGCCGGTGGGACTATAGTCTGCTGCAGGCCCCCGATCCGTTCTGGTCGCTGGGATACGTGGTCGACGACTGGCAAAGCGGGCTCTCCGACGATACCGGTTGGCTCTTGGTTATCGTGCCGCTGACGGCGCTGTTGGTGTTCCTGCTGAACTTGCGGGGCGTGGCGCATGAAGTGCGGCAGGTCCGGATTGCCAAGCCCAAGCGGGTTGCCGAAGAGGACGCCGAAAAGTTGCCGCCGCCCGAGTCGGCTCGCCCCAGCCCCTGGGATTGACGCCATGCCGAACTCCGAACAGATCCCACCTGCCGTCGTGATTACCGGCGCATCGACCGGCATTGGGGCCGCCTGCGCCGTGGAACTCGACCGGCGAGGCTTCCGCGTGTTTGCCGGGGTGCGCAAAGACGACGACGGAGCACGATTGCGGCAGCAGACCTCCGAACGGCTGGTGCCCGTGTTGCTCGACGTGACCGACGCCGAGGCGATCGCCGCAGCCGCCCGGCAGGTCGCAAGCGTCGTCGGCGATGCGGGGTTGGCCGGATTGGTTAATAACGCCGGCATCGTCGCGGCCGGGCCGTTGGAACTGGTGCCAATCGACAAGCTCCGCCTGCAATTCGAGGTCAATGTGATCGGGCAGATTGCCGTGACCCAGGCGTTGCTGCCGCTGCTGCGAACGGCGCGGGGCCGGGTGGTCAACATGAGTTCGATCAGCGGCCGGCTGGCAAGTCCTTACCTGGGGCCCTACGCCTCCTCGAAGTTCGCCCTGGAGGCGCTGAGCGACTCGCTACGCCTGGAATTGCGGAACTTCGGCATTCGCGTGTCGATCGTCGAACCGGCGAGTATCGATACGCCGATCTGGAAGAAATCTCGCGAAGCCGCCGACCAGGGCGGCAAAAACATCCCGCCCGAGTTGATGGAACTCTACCAGGCCGATCTCGACAGCATGCGCGCCGCAACGCAGCAGATCGCCGAGAAGGCCTTGCCGGTCAAGCTCGTGGTTCGTGCCGTAGTCCACGCCCTTTCCGCCCGGCGGCCGAAGATTCGCTATCCGGTCGGCGGGCAGGTCCGCATGGCCGACTTCGCAAGCCGGTTTCTCCCCGCCCGGCTACGCGACTGGATCGTGCGAAGAGAGTTGCGGTTGCCGTAGTTAAGAAGTCGTACAGGAATTACTCCCCGATTTGGCTATGAGCAGTGAGCTATGAGCTGTGAGCTGTGAGAAAGCCCATTACTCAAAGCTCGTAGTCCATTACTCATAGCCCATTACTCAAAGCTCAAAGCTCAA
>JABMRB010001052.1 GCA_013202865.1 Candidatus Nealsoniibacteriota bacterium
CAACCGCTCGACGGCCCCACCGGCGACATGGTGATCCTGGATCTCGACGTCGAGGGCAACTACGTGGCGGTACGCCCCTCGGGCACGGAGCCTAAGGTGAAGTTCTACATGTTCGCCTACGACTCGCCCGAGGCATCCACCGATCCGGCAGCAACCCGGGCCGCCCAGGCCGAGCGTCTGGAGGCCATGGAGGCCGATCTCAAGGCCGTGGCGGCCGTGTAGGTAGGGTGCGTGAAACGCACCATAACGTCCGCGACAGGTGCGTTGCACGCACCCTACAAGTTGTGCCCACGACCGTTTGGGACAAATCCCAGCACGTCTTGCTGCAATTCGTCGTCGTCCAGTGCCGAGGCGGCCGCAACAATCCGCCGAGTGAATTTTCCGCAGGAGAACTGCGCCGTCAGCAAGGCCAGCAAAACGGTCGCCCAGCCGGCCAATTTCAGATGCTCCTCGGCGTCGATCGCTACGCAAAGCGCACTACCAACGCAACACCCGCGATCACTCCGAAGTACGCGACCGGAAGCACGGCGGCCTGGAACACGGCCCGGTGCCACGGCCGATGCACTCCGGCCAGCGAAAGCCGCCGAACGCTGATCCACCACATCAGCCCGCAGGCGATCCATGCGAAGGCGTACATGAGCCAGATCCACCGCTCGTTGTAATTCGATCCGATCGAGCGGATGATGCCGGTGGGCAACTGGACCACGACGAACAGGCACAAGAAATCGAGCAGCGTAAACTGCACGGCCGCCCGACGATCTTTCGCCGCCCGATCCACCGGCAGCAGGATCCAAGCGCCGATCGCAATCATGCCGACGAACGTGCCGATAAACGCCCCCATCGCCAGCAGGGCCAATAGCTCATGCATCTCGCCAGTCTCCTTGCTTCGAGTAGCTGGATTCGCAAGAATTCAGTCGCCGCCGCATTCGACCGAATTCTTGCGAACCACTGGCTCTACGCATAGTACGTGCCGGACGCCTCATTGTTTCACCCGTCTGCAGAATTGCCCCTCATGATAGAGGGCGGCAGGAGATGTGCAAGTCGGCAACCGATCGGCCGGTTACGCCCTTTCGGCGTAACGCCTTGCCACTCAGGCACTTACGTCAATAAGGTATAATTAACTAACTCATCCAGGGTGCATCCTTTGTTCAATCGCACCTAGAAAAACTCACTCTGGCAGCGAGGGCTTGCTATGCGTATCGGCAATCAACTCACGGGCATCGACCTGATGGCCCAGCACAATCTGCTGCAGTCGTACAACCAACTCAACCTCAGCGCCGTACGGCTTTCGACCATGCAGCGGATCAACACGGCCTCCGACGACCCGGCCGGGCTGATCGCTGTGGAAAACATGCGGGCCGAACTGACCGCCATCAACGCGGCCACCGACAACGCCGCCCGGGCAGGCGGCATCATCAGTACGGCCGATTCCGCCATGGCCGAAATCAGCAGCCTGCTGAACACCGTACGAGGCAACACGGTGGCGGCCGCCAGCGACGGACGCAGCGACGCCGAAGTGGCAGCCCTGCAAATGGAAACCGACGCCGCGCTGGCCGCGATCAACCGCATCGGCAACTCCACTTCGTTCGGCGGAAAGCCGCTGCTCGACGGCAGCACGATGACGTTCGTCTTCTCGCCCGACGTAAGCGATACGTCCACCGTCACGATGCCGCACGTCAGCACGTCGGCCTTGGGTGGTGCGTCCGGCATGCTGAGCGATCTCGGCAGCGGCGGCAGTTCCAACCTCGCCGACGGCGATCTGTACACGGCGATGAGCATCCTCGACGAGGCCGGCAGCCAGGTGGTCAACGCGCGGGCGAGCCTCGGCGCGTTTCAGAAGTACACCGTCGAATCGTCGGTGCGGGTGCTCGACAGCATGGAAGAGAACATCAGCTCGGCCTTCAGCCAGATCTTCGACACCGACGTAGCCCAGGAAAGCTCCCAACTGATCCGTGCCCAGATCCTCGTCGACGCCGGCATCTCCACGCTGATGACCGCCGGCCAAAGCCGCAGCCAGATCGGCCGCCTGGTCGGCGGGTGGTAGTGGCACAGGCGGAAACGGCTTGGGAAGTAGTGGATTGAAGAAAAGGATTCACGCAAAGACGCAAAGGAAAGAAAGAAAGCAAGAAAGATGAAGACGGAAGGGGAAGAGGGGAAAGGGGGAAGAAGGGGAAAGCAATAAGCGTTTTTTGTTACTATTCTTCTTTTCCCTCCTTCCCCCTTTCCCCTCTTCCCGTAACTCTTCTGCCTGTTTTTCTTCTCTTCTTTCCTTTGCGTCTCTGCCTGATCCATCTATCCATCAGTCGTTTAGCGGGCTTGTCTTGCCCGCCGTTTCCGTGGCTCTCTCGCCACATCGCCAGGTTTCTCCCGATGATATGCCGAAAACTTGGCCAAATCGCTTGACCTTCCCGTCAGAAATGCTAAAATTTTAGCCGTTGGCGACTTCGTGGGATGGATTTCAAATCCGTCCAGTTCGACTGCTTGGGTTCCGTTTGTAGTACCGCCTTCAGACGGAAAGCGCCTTGCCAGGGCACGCCGAGATACCCCATATTCCGGCTAAAGCCGGTACTACGAACG
>JABMRB010001053.1 GCA_013202865.1 Candidatus Nealsoniibacteriota bacterium
AGATAGTTTTCGCAGGTGGCGGCCATCAATCTCTCGGGCGTGGCACCCCAACCGAGGCTGTGGTACCCTTCCAGCCACACGCGCGGGCGTTTGTATAGCTGCGCAATGGAGCTGGAAACCTTGCCCTTGATCAGATCGGCCTTTCCGCCCGGCGTGTCGTGGCCGGGGGCCGTGTACCAGCGTACGCTGCTGAAATAGTCGCCGAACTCCATCGGATTGCGGCCGCGACTGCCTTGATCGCACCCGTAGATCTTGCCGCGGCTCCAGTGCCACCGGAAGATGGGGATGAAATATCGCTCCTGGGCAAGCTGCATCTTCACGTCCATAAAATCGAGCCGATACTTGACGGTCTTCGGGCCGACGTCCTGGAACATGGCAGGCAAGGCCTCGAACAGGTCGTAGCCTTTGCGCTCAATGAACTGCCTGGCCAGATCGTCGGTCCAAATCCGATCGCCGACGCCGAACTGCAGTTCATCGTGGAAGAAGTAGTTTAGTCCCGCAGCCGACTGCCCCGGCGCGTTGTCCTGGAAACGTTGGAAGAATTTTTCGACGACCCGACGCCCGGCAAGCGGATGAATGGGATTGAGCGTACCCGGCTTACGGGCGGCGGTGAAGATCCAAACCTCCCAGCCGCCTTGCCGGTCGCCTTGTGGGGGTGTCCAATTCAGACGCTGACCGTCGATCGAACCGGCCAGATCGACGATATTCGGAACGATGCCCGTCGCGCCGGCCGAGTAGGCCCTGACGGCGACCGTGTCTGCGGGAAGCTCGCAGACGAAAGCCTGCCCTGCCGTGACGCGTTGCTTGCGAGCGATTGCCAGTTCGCGACCCTGGATCTCGGGATCGGTGTAGATGGTGCGGCTGACCAGGCTTTTACCGTTGGGCCAATCGATGGTGTACCCGCTCAGGCCGATTCCCATGCCGAGCTGGCTGCACCGGCCCGCCACGACCTTCCACATCTCCCACCACGGCTGCGAAAAGAGTTCCGGCTCGCCGGCGTAGGTTGGCCAGCCGGACGTGTCTTCATGCGCATAGTTGACCTGCATCCCGGAGATGCCCTTCTTGTGCAACTCTTCCACTTGCCACAAGAGTCGCTCCGAGTCCAGCGGATCTCCCGTCCACCACCAAAACGGCACTTCGCCGTAGCCGGGCGGCGGATTTCGGAAACCGGGCAAGGCGTCCAAGGACGGATTGCGCGAAGGGTAACCTTTCGCGCCGGCACCGGGTGGGCCGAAATGGTCCGGATCGCTCCAAGCGGGAACGTTCTCGTTTTCACGTTCGACAGCAAGCCCGCAGCACGCAGTGATGCCGATGCAGACGGCGAGAACGGTGGCGAGCGAGTGTTTCATGGGGTAGGGGCGTTTCCAGACCATTCGTCATTCATCCTTGGCTCGCTTATGCGAAAAGAGCCACTTGTAGATTTCGGGGTTGTCGTACGTCTTCGTCCACGAATCGTGGCCCGTCAGTTTAGCAGAAAAGCACAGCGAAAGAAAAGTGCGATAGCTCCACACTTTACCCCACACCGCCGCGGGCAGCTTTCCGGTCGCCAGCGCCCACTTGCGGGAGGATGCGGGGCCGGCTATGCTGGCCACACCGACTCTTATGCTTCGCGAGTAGGCCGCCACGAGAATCACACATGAGACAAGGCCGCGACTGGATCAACCCGCTTTCGGATTGGTCCACCGACCCGGAAGAAGCTGCCAACACGCTTACCCATGGCGTGGGTTTCTTGTTGAGTGTCCTGGGCGCGATCGCGATGACGATTTGCGTCCTTCGCGAGGGAGATGACTGGCGCATACTGGGGTGCCTGATCTATGCGTCTAGCCTGATGACCGTGTACGCGATGTCCACGTTATCCCACAGTTGCTCGGCCCCGAATCGGAGACGACTCTTTCAGATGCTCGACCAGGGGTTCATCTACGTGCTGATCGTAGGAACCTATACCCCGTTTTCTCTGGTGTTCTTGCGCACCAGTTTCGGGTGGCTGTTCTTGGCCGTCATGTGGACCATCGCGATATTCGGCCTCCTCTCGAAGATCCTGCTGGCACACCGGGTTGATACGGTCTCGATCTGGATCTATGTCGTGCTGGGCTGGATGCCGGTATTAACCGCGTTTTCCTTGGTCGGTCCGGTTCCCGAGGCCGGGATGTGGTGGATGCTCATCGGCGGCTTGTGCTATACCGTCGGAACCGTCTTCTTGGCGCTGGACAATCACGTTCGCCACTTCCATGTCGTCTGGCACCTCTTCGTGATTGCCGGCAGTGCCTGCCATTTCTTTGTCATCTTATTCTTTGTCGCACCGCTGAGATAATCTCTTGCTTCAACGACGACGCCAGGCGGCCGCGGCCAGTCCGGCCAGTCCGGCCAGCAGCATCGCGATCGTACCCGGCTCGGGAACGGCCGCCGCAGCACCG
>JABMRB010001054.1 GCA_013202865.1 Candidatus Nealsoniibacteriota bacterium
CCCCACTCCCCACTATCCCCTATCCACTATCCACTATCCACCTACTGCACCCCCTGCAACACGACCGGCCACCGGGGCACTTGCTCGACCGGCTCGAACACGCGCACGTAGTCTAGCGCCATGAACGTGTCGTGGATCGCGTCGGTCGGCTCGCCGGCGTAGGTGGTCACGGCCGTGCTGAAGCGGACCCGTACCGGATTGCGGCAGTTGTCTTGCTCGGCACGACGAATCTCTTGTCCATCGAAGTACCAGACGATCTCGGTTTCGGTCCAGAGCATGCCGTAAACGTGAAACTCCTTGCTCAGGTCGTCCGGTGCCTCCCACTTCTCGCCTTTGGTCCAAAAGGGATCGCAGCGGTTGCAGAGGTAGGTTTCGACGTTTTTCGGGTGGTACAATGCGGCCGGGTCCAACTCGAAATGGCCCGGCGTTCCCGGCTTGCCGTCGGGGGTGAGCCAAAATCCGTTGTTCAATCCGCCTGCGGCCGCGATCTTGATTCGGGCTTCAAAGTATCCGGCCTGCTGCTCGAACTCCTTCGACCAAATATGCCCGCCGGTCCATGCCCGGCCGCGGTAGTCTTGCTTCTTGTTCAATAGCTTGCAGACACCGTCGGCCACCACGACGTTCTCCGGATGCCGGGCCGACTGGACGTGGCCAGGCAAGTCGCACTCGACCATCCACTTGTCGGCGTCCAACTGGGCCTGCTCGAATTCGTCGTCAAAGGTCAGCCTCCACGCTGAATTGGTCGGCGGGTCGGCACGGCCGGACACCGCGACGGCCGCAGCGCCCAAGACCGCCGTCAACCAATGTCCCGTCCCATGCATTGCCTGTACTCCTGCGGCCCATTATTGCAGGGCCCCACCCGCCTGTCGAGCCGCTTGCGGCTTCGCAGTCGTTGAGAAATAGGGCCGTAGGACGGATTTGCAATCCGTCTCGGATGACGGATTGAGAATCCGTCCTACGGTGCAAAGCCGCAAGCGGCGGCCGGCCCGGGTTGGCAGTTGCTCGGCCACGATGTAGATTGTGGCCACCGGCCGAAAACAACCGTAGCAAGGAGGTCCTCCCATGTCGCCTCGAACGGATACCAAAACACGCAAAACGCCCCGCCGCAAGCCGTCCAAGTCCCCATCTGCCGCCCGCGCCAAGAAGGCCCCCAGGGAGAAAAAACTCTCCCGGCTGCGGAAACCCGAGGACATGTCGCTGGAAGACTGGCAGGTGGCTCTGCGGCGGCAGTTCGGCCGGCAGCAGAACTTCAAGCTGAAGAACGTGGGCAGCGAACCGATCTTCTCCGATTTCGAGGTCACGAATCCGGACACCGAGAGGACCTACCGCGTGGCCATCCGCGGGGCCGGCCTGGGCGAGAACTACTGCTCCTGCCCCGACTACGGTGTCAACACACTGGGGACCTGCAAGCACGTCGAGTTCACGCTCGGGCGGCTCGCCCGTCGCCGCGGTGCCAAGAAGGCCCTGGCCATCGGATTCCGCCCAGCCTACTCGCAGGTCTACCTCCAATACGGTGCCCGTCGCGAGGTCGTTTTCCGCGAGGGCAGCGAATGTCCCGAGAAACTGAAGACCTACGCCCGCCGCTACTTCGACGCCCGCGACCGGCTCGAGCCGGAGGCCTTCACCCGCTTCCACACATTTCTGAAGTACGTTGCCGCCGGCGGTCACGAGGTCCGCTGCTACGACGACGCGCTTCGGTTCATCGCCCAGGTCCGCGATCGGGCTCAACTGACCGAGCGGATCGCCAAGGCCATGCCCCGTGGTGTAAGCAGTCCGGCGTGGAAGAAGCTGTTGAGCGTACCGTTGTACAAATACCAACGCGAAGGTGCGTTGTTCGCCGCCAAGGCGGGCCGCTGCCTGATCGCCGACGACATGGGTCTGGGTAAGACGATCGAGGCGATCGCGGCAGCGGAAATCCTTGCCCGATGCGCGGGCGTCGAACGCGTGCTGGTCGTCTCGCCCACGTCGCTGAAGCATCAGTGGAAGCAGGAGATCGAGAAGTTCGCCGACCGCGAGGCGATGGTCGTCGAAGGTCTGCTGCCCCGCCGGGCCGAACTTTACGCGGCCGATTCGTTCTACAAGATCACCAACTACGACGTGATCCACCGCGACCTGCCTGCGATCCGCCGCTGGCAGCCGGAGTTGATCATCCTCGACGAAGCCCAGCGGATCAAGAACTGGAAGACGCGAACCGCCCAGATCGTCAAACAACTCGACTCGGAGTACGCCCTGGTGCTGACCGGCACACCGCTGGAAAACCGGCTCGAGGAACTGCACTCGATCGTCGAGTTCATCGACCGTTTTCGCCTGGGGCCCATGTTCCGCTTCCTGGCCGAGCACCAACACGTCGACGAGACGGGCCGCGTAGTCGGCTATCGCAACCTCTCGCGTATCTCGGAAACGCTCGAACCGATCCTCGTCCGACGGACTAAGGACAAGGTGCTCAAGGAGTTGCCCGAGCGGATAGAGAAACGTTTCTTCGTCCCCATGACCCCGCAACAAATGGAGCACCACGACGAGAACCGCGAGATCGTGGCTAAGATCGTCCACAAGTGGCGCAGGTATGGGTACCTGCGCGAGGTCGATCAGCAACGGATGCAGATCGCCCTGCAAAGGATGCGGATGTCGTGCAACAGTACCTACCTGCTCGACCAGCAGACCGACCACGGCACCAAGGCCGACGAACTGATCGATCTGCTGGGCGATATCCTCGAAGACCACGACTCGAAGGTGGTGATCTTCAGCCAATGGCTGCGAATGCACGAACTGGTTGCCCGGCGGATCGAACGCCGCAAGTGGGACCATGTAATGTTCCATGGCCGTGTGCCGGGACCTAAGCGAAAGAACCTCGTCCGGCAGTTCAAGGAGGACCCCGATTGTCGGCTCTTCCTCTCGACCGACGCCGGCGGCGTCGGCCTGAACCTGCAACACGCGCGGGCGGTCGTCAACCTGGATCAGCCGTGGAACCCGGCCGTGCTCGAGCAGCGGGTTGGCCGGGTCCACCGGCTCGGCCAGCACCACCCGGTCCGTGTGGTGCATTTCATCTCGAAAGGCACGATCGAAGAGGGGATGCTCGGGCTGCTGGCCTTCAAAAGCGCCATGTTCCGCGGCGTGCTCGACGACGGCAAGGACGAGGTGTTCCTGGGCGGTACCCGGCTGAAGCGGTTCATGGAATCGGTTGAGAAGGCCACCGATTCGATTTCGCAGCCGATGCCCACACAAGCCGAGCCGGCGGTGGCCCGAGAAGAGGCCGCGGCCGCAACGCCGCCCGAGCAAATCTGGACCGACGTGATCGCCACCGGCGTGTCGCTACTGGAGAAGCTGGGCCAAGCCCTGGCCGCCGGTACCGCCGACAAGCCATCGCGCAGCGGCACGGCGTCCGACGCTCCATCCGACGCCCTGCCCGGCAACCTTGTCGCCCGGGACCACCGTACGGGCCAATCCTACCTGAAACTACCCATGCCCGAGCCCGAAACCATCCAGAAGGTGGTCGACCTGTTCGCCACCTTGACCCAGCGTCAGTAGCCTTACCCCCCCACACCCCTACCTTTTCTCCTTTCCTTTTCCCCCATTTCCCCTCTTCCCTCCTACACCCTTTCCGCTGCCCCCCCGACCACTCGCCTTCAAAACCTCCCTGTTATTTCCTCGGAAGTCGTGCGCAGAGCCACATTATCCACACAAGAGGGGTGTATTATTTCGCTACACTTGAGCAATATTAGTGCAGTAGAAAAAAACAGGCGAGTCAGGAATCGCTCGGGCGTTCGATCCCTAACTCGCCTTGAAATATCGGAGACCGTCGCCTCCGATCCGTCGGGATGCCTACTTCTCCGTTTCTGAGGGGATACTCGAATTGGAAAAATCGCCGACGGCTGCGACAAAAGCGTCGCACGCACCTCTTCCCTCTTCTCTGTTCCGGCCCCGCTACGCTACGTTTCGCTGCTCTTCCTCTGTTTCCGCCGTTCTCTTCCCAGCTACGGCCCCGATAATCCTGAGCAGCAAGCCTTTGTGTCGCCTCCAAAGCGGCAGGCGCCACGCTTTTCCTTGTTATGCAAACATCGTGCCAGAAGCAGGGAAAAAGAGTGGAGAGTGGATAGTGGATGGTGGATAGTGCGGCACACATCGAAAACGCCCCCCGACTGCGATCGGGGGGGTAGAACCCGCTCACACAACGCCCCAAAATCGCTCCGCACCCTCCATTCCCCAGAAAGTCCTTTCCCCGCAGAACCTACGGCGGCCGAATAATCGGACATCTGGCGCCGCCGTCCGACTTGCCCGCTATAATTGAAAATCGACCCGGTTTCCCAATCCTTTCGTTTTTAACTACCTGGAGAATCAATCATGTCTCGTCGCGCGTTGCTCAGTTGGGCTCTGTCCGCGTTTGCCTGCCTTCTGCTTGCCGTGCCGGCCGGTGCTCAGTCGGTGCCGGCGGCTGCCGCTCCGACCGACGGCGCCGCGAAAGCGCAGGCCTTGAAGTGGATCGACCGTTTCGCCACCGCGCAAGTCCTGTTCAGCCCTGGCGACGTCAAGCGGCTTCGCGAGAAGGTCGCCAAGATGACAGAGACCGAGGCGGCCGCCTGGTGGACCAAATCGGCCACCCATCGCGAACTATTCGACAGCGAGCAGTGGCAGGAGACCCGCAAATGGCTGCGAGAGTTCCTCAAGGTGCAAGCCATCTACAGCGACGAGCAGGTCGAATACTTCCAGTCGGAGGCGTTCACCAAGGCCGAGGACTCTTCGCGGTCGCTCAAGGAGGTGATGGATGAGATTACCGCGGAGCGCCAGAAGTTAGCTGCCGGAAGTCGCTCGTCGGCGCAGATGCGTCAGCAGCAACTGGATTATCGTCAGGCGTATCTCCAGGACCAGGTGTCCGCCCGGGAAGCCGCGATGAAGGCCTCGGCCGCGCGATCGGCGTCGCGTCCGCAGCCCCAGACGCCCGTCGTTCAGCGTGGCGAACGCACACCTACGCCGCCGTTGGTGTCGTCGCTCGATGTCGCCCGATGGAGCACGATGCGCAACCTATGGCCCGGGCGGCGGTGAGCAGCCGTATGTGGGACGGATTTTCAATCCGTCTTCCCGGCGACGGATCAAAAATCCGTCCTACGGCAGATAGAAGAACACGGCCGCCTGCAACCGGTTGGCTTCGCCCCGGCCACCGTCGACGTTCTCGCGGGTGCCGAAGGGGCGACAGAAATGGACGCGGGTGCCCCGGACAGATCTTGATCCACGAGGGTGGCCCGGCCGGTTTTGCGGCGAAGGCGGTGTGCTTGGTGACGGCGTGGCCGCAAAATCCGTCCGGGTGACGCAGCCACAGGAGGGGCCTGCACGGCGTCCTCTCGTTGCCGCCCGGGTGACATAGCCGCATGAATCGTCGAATCCGCCCGAAGACATCTTGTTGCTGCGCAACCCCGACACATTTTCCGAAACAGCGTGAGAAGTGGCCACGCGTTTTGCGGAAAAGTGTCGGGGCTACCCGCTTGGGGTGAGGTCGCTTTGGTTGTTTTGTGCTTCAGTTCACGCCTGACGCGCGGCATCGCCTAACGGCAAAGCTAACCAGCACCGCTTTGTGGTGGCCGGTTCAGCGATTTGTTAGGCGCGATTCGGGTAACTGTTATCCTATCAGGGAAGTTATCGGGATCCTCGGCGAACAGATTGTGGATGTGAAGGGACGAGGCGTCGTTCAAAGTGATACCGTAACTGCCATCGCGTTTCCAGCTATGGGACTGATTCCAGGCAACTCTAATGGCCGCATCGAACTCCACCAGGGAGTCATAACGATCCGCATCCCAGAATGCCGCGATCTCATAGTAAGGGATCGCGACCTTCTGCGTTGGGATGCCTTCGCAGTCGGTGGTTGTCTGCAGCAGTGTGTAATCGCCCACCGCAAGCGCCGCGTCGACCTCATCAGGCAACTTGTATTCATGGTCTGCAACGTAGTGCCAGATCATCCTTGGCATGCGCCAGTATTGACCGCAGATCTCTAACCATATCTCGCCGTTTCCATAGTCCGCATCTTCCCAGCCGCATATGTCACAGGCGTGATGCCCGCGCGTCATCTGCACATGGGACTTGTCAGCGAGCTGTCGCAGGAAGTCAACCGTAGTCCTGTTGCGGCCTTTCCCAAATAGTACATGCGCAGTGATCCATCCACAGTTGCGCACCAGAGCGTCAGCTACGCCCTTTGAGATTTCGAGGAAACTGTAGTCCCTATGGTATGGCATCGTTATGCCTAATGTCTGAGCTCACTTGCGTGGTCGACATGTCCGACCACGCCATCAGTATCCCACGCTGCGACCGGGCACGTCAAGTGGAACACGTGGCTAGCTGCCACGCCGATGCATCACTGGGACCGCAAGAAATACCGCAGTAACGCATACGGAGTAGGCTACGTGAAAGATGTCTTCACCCCAGCCGTGAAAGGCGTGGCGGACACTAGCTCCCACGATTAGGGCAACTACCGTTCCGACCGCTAGCGACACGGGGACGACGACTTTCTTGTGGCCACTGGTAGCCGCGGTAATGGCCCACGCGCAGGCAATGCTCCACAGCGTAAGACACGTCAACAGGATCAGTTCCTCATCACATTCCATGGCCTCCTGAAACCAGTGCGTGAACAAGTGCCTATACTTGTTGCCCGCGAAGTCGTAGATGCGGACTGGCAGTGCCAGCAAACAAAACGTCGCCAGCCAAACCACCAGGGCATAGAGCACGAACTGGAAATACACCCGTCGGTGAATCATGAGGCAGCTAACTTGTTTATGGAAAGATCTCGCATAATACCCGTAGTCCGCAAGCTTGCGGCCCAACTCGCAGGCAGCCAATCGTCGCAAGTTGAATTGTAGCTGCGGGTTGCTCTATTGTCACGCCCGCTGCGGCACGGGGTCTGCCAGGATTCTCTGGCAAGCCTTGATCCGTCGGAAACGTGCCAGGGTTTTTGAGTCCCGAAGGGACGGCAGTTAATAGCCTTCGGGTGTTAGCCCCTGGAAACGGGACCGCCGTCTTATCTCGCGAGCCCCGAAGGGGTGATAGAAATGGACGCCCCGGTCTTGTGACGGCCTGTCAGGCCTGACGATGGTCGAGGCCTCAGATTCCCGGGGCGATGCCCCGGGCTGGTGAATTGGCGGGCTTTTAGGCCTGACGGGCCATTGCCGTTGGCTATGCTGCTGGGGAGGCGGGGCGAGTGGCGGGAGGTGCCCTGCTTCGGCGAGGCGGAGCCTCGGGGATATTGCGTTCCCAGGCGGAGCCTGGGAACGAGAATGCGGGGCGGAGCCTGGGAACGAGAGGCTACGCCGCCAACGGGCCTTTGCTGTCGGAGTCGGGCTGCTCGAACTGGATCTGGTACAGCCGCCCGTACAGCGCGCAACGGGAGAGTAACTCTTCGTGCGTGCCGACGTCGAGAATCCGACCGGACTGCATTACGACGATGCGGTCGGCCAGGGCCAGGATGCTCATGCGGTGGGTGATCATCAAGGTGGTGCGGCCGCGGTGGAACTCTTCGAGTACCTCTTGGATCGCTTGTTCGCTTTCGAGATCGATCTGGCTGGTGGCCTCGTCGAGGATGATGATGGGCGGGTCGCGGAGGATCGCCCGGGCGAGCGCGATCCGTTGGCGTTGTCCGCCGGAGAGCCGCCCGCCCATGGTGCCGACCGGCGTGTCGTAGCCGTTGGGCGTTTCGTTTTCGATGAACTCGTGTGCCTGTGCCCGACGTGCCGCTTCGATCGCTTGCTCGCGGGTGGCGTGCGGTGAGCCGTAGCGGATGTTGTTGAAGATCGTGTCGTCGAACAACAGCACCTCCTGCGTCACCATGCCGATCTGGCGGCGGACGTCGCGCAGCCGGGCGTCGGGCAGCGCCACGCCGTCGATGCGGACCACTCCGGCGGTCGGATCGTAGAACCGGGGGATCAGATTGGCCAACGTGCTCTTGCCGGAGCCGTTCGGTCCGACCAGGGCCACCGTTTCGCCGAATTTGATCCGCAGGTTGACGTCTTCCAGCACGGGCCGATCGGCATGGTAGCCGAAGTCGACACCCTCGAAGGTCAGTTCGCTGTGATGCCGGTCGAGCTTTACCGGCCGTTGCGGGTCGCAGATGGCCGGCTCGCGGTCCAACCGGCCGTAGATCCGGTCGCAGGCGGCGATGGTCCGCTGGATGTAGGTGACGACGTCGGAGAATTTTCGCACCGGATCGGCCACACCGGCCAACATCCCGTAGAACAACAGCAGCGAGGCGACGTTCAACGGCCGCGGGCACATGCGGATTCCCAGCAGGTGGGTCTCCTGCGAGAGTACCAGGTAGGCCCCGGCCAGCAACGCCATGCTGATCGCGGCAATGCCGGCGATTTCGTTGATCGGGCGGGCCAGCGAGTTGTATCGGGCAATCCGCATCGAGCATTTGTAGTATTGCTTGGAGCGGTTGTGGAACCGCCGACGTTCCTGACGCTCGCTGGTGAAGGCCTTGACGATCTTGATGCCGCGGAAGGTCTCCTCCAGGCTGGCGTAGATGTTGGCCATCTCCTCCATGGCCTTGCGGTTGGCCCGTTTGAGCGTGCGTGCGAGCCAGCGGATCAGCACGGCGGCGATCGGGGCCACCAGCAGCGACAGCACCATCAGCCGCCAGCAGATCAACCCGGCCCCGATCAGGCAGGCGACCATCTTCAGCGGCTCGCGGATCAGTTTGCCGAACAGCACGTAGAGCCCGATCGACACTTGCTGCATGTCGTGCGTGAAGCGGCTCATCAGGTCGGACGTGCCCTCTTCGTTGAACGTAGCCAGGTCCAAGCGCAGCGTGCGGCGATAGAACTGATTGCGGAGTTGGAACGTGCTCAGGTTAGCCAGCCGGGCGACCAGCACGTTGTTGCCCACGATCAGGAAGTCCTTCACCGTCGTGCCGACCAGCAGGAACAAGATCACCAGTGCCACCGTCTGGAACGGGTCGGCGGGCAGGTAGTTGTCGATGTACGGTTTCGCCCGGCGGTAGTTTTGCTGCGCCTTGTGTTCGGCGTCGATTCGCGACTCGGCCAGACTGATATCGGCACGGATCTTCGCCTGCTGCTCGGCGGAGGCCTTAGGAAGCTCTGCCCGAAGCTGCTTTACTTTAGCGGTCTTCTCCGCGGAGGTCTTCCCCGATTCTTCGATCTCCTCGTTGACCCACTGTTGCAGCGAATCGCCCCGGATGACCACCTCGACGATCGGGAAGACGGTGCCGATATTGCCCCCCCACAGCAGGGCCACGCCTAGCGAGCACGCTACCGCGGCAACGAACGTGAGGCGATACTGTAGGGCCAGCCGCAGGACTCTCAGCAGGTTCTTCATGCGTACTCCATCCGTGGAAACAAGCTCGGCGACGACGCGTCGTTCTACCAGATTTCCCCCAACCGACCAAGAGCGACATGCCTAGCGGTGCTAGCACCCAAATATTTAGCCCCGGGTGAACACACCCGGGGTCCCAAATAGACATGCTCCCCACGTGTATTCTCCCCACAAACGTGCCCCCCGGGTGTATTCACCCGGGGCTAA
>JABMRB010001055.1 GCA_013202865.1 Candidatus Nealsoniibacteriota bacterium
CCAGGGGCATAGATTCTCTCAGGCTACTGCACCATCCGTGTGGCGTCCAGGGCCCGCTGCCGTCACGACCGCAAAGCCCATTCGCCAGCGGGGCCGTGCCATACTCCAGTGCTGGGCCTTCTCCACGTCGACCAGACGGATGTATGCCTCTCCGTGATTGAAAACGAATGTTCCTCTCAGCTCCGTCAGACCGGCTTGACGTTTTCGGCCCTTGGCCCTTTCGGTCCACGTCCTTCGGTGAATGACACGCGTTGTCCTTCTTGGAGTTCTTCGTAGGCCACCCCTTCGAGGTCTGACGAGTGAAAAAACAGGTCCTTGTCGCTCCCGGTGTTGATAAACCCGAAGCCCTTGTTCGTGAGTCGCTTGATGCTGCCTTCTGCCATTTGATCAATTCCTAAAAAAGTGTCCAGCAGCGTTGCCCGAAAACACCGTGCTCACGCTGCTTCACTGCAAAGCCGTCATTCTATCGGGTGGATTCGCTACAGTCAACTGGCAGCAGGCGACGGCTCGTGCCAGAGAGCGAATCTGGAGCCCAGGCGGCGTGAAAGTTCAGCACGTGAGTCTGCAATGCATCGATCTGAGGAGGCTCTGGGCTCGCGTCAGAATACGTTCGATTTCTGACGTAACTCGCTACCAGGTCGAAACTTGCGGCTTTTTCCGTGTTTTCCAGTCCGATAAAGTCATCTCACGAAACAAAACTATCAAGAAACGTCAAAACCGGTCGCGAATGAGACACCTCTCGGAGGCATGCTTGCCCCCGGGTCGACGGGCAGGAGATCGCCGCAACGGAGCGATTCGTTGCGCGCTTCGGTCCGCCCCCACCGACGTGGCGACAGGCAATCTGCTAACCTGCGGCAGTAGTCTCCAAGTGTAAAGCAGCGGCAATATAGGTTTATCGCGAATTCGCGTACCCCTATCCCCCGCAAACGTACCATTCGGCCGCCCACACGTCGCCGCCGTTGCGAGGTTACGATGGCCGATCGTCGCTTTCGTCTTGCTCATCGGAAACCTCGGCCGTTTCGTCGGGGCTCTCGTCTTGCTCGTCGACGGTTTCGTGCTCTTCGACGGGACCCTCTTCTTCGACGGAAACGCCCTGCTCTCCGGCGGGATCTTCTTCGCGCCGCGACGAGAACAGTCGCCACCGCCGCCGGGGACGCGACTCCGGCTGTTTCGACTTCCGGCCGATCTTCTTCACCGCGGCGGCGCAATCGTCCGGCAACGGATAATCGGCCAGGCAAGGCTCCTCGATCAACTCGGCAGCGACCGCGTCGTCGCCGTCGGCTACGGCCGCGCGGAGTTGCTCGATCGTGTTCTGCCGCGCGACCGCTTCCTCGTAGGCCGGCCGCCACCGCTGGGCTTCCGTGCAACTGTCCAACAGGCCCTTGGGCCAGGCTTCCAGCAATAGTCGGTCTCGCTGGTCGGGCGGTGTTTCGTCGTTGATTGCATAAAGGGGCCGTAGCGCCGGAGCCCGACGCTCGGCCATCTCGATCCGCGGGCGCCAGGCGGCGTCGACCAGCCGCTCGCACTTCGCTTCCACCACCGCCCGCCATGCCGCTACGATCGGCGCCTCGGCCACCGGACTGTCCAACACCTGTTCCAACCGCTCGACGGCCTTGACCGAGCGCCGGGCCTGCTCGATCCGCGGCTGTAGTGTGTACTGGTAGCCGCGGGGAACGTGCTTGGCCGCCTCGACGATACCCCGCTCGGCCGCCAAGCTGCGCGATCCGCTCGACTGTTGCGCCAGGTAGCTGAGTCGATCCAACAGCGTCACCCGGCGCCGGGCCTCGGCCACGCGTACCCGCTGTCGCTCGGCCGCCTCGAAACCGGCAAACAGGCCCTCGTTCCAAGCGGCTTCCAGTCGGCGGTCGTTGCCCTCGCTCGTTTCAGGGGGTACTTTGCAGAACGACTCCCAGGCCTGTTTCCGGCAGGCGAATTGATAGGCCTGTTCGATTAGCGGTTTGAGGTGCTCCGGGGCGTCGCGAAAGTGCCCACGGCGATTCAGCGCATCGACCGCCGCCTGCCACTGCTGTTGCCGCAGTAATTGCTCCACCTTGGCGAACGAGTCGACTAGATGACCCAGCGGCGGCACCCGGTCCATCGGCACATTGGTCTGCGAAAGGAGTTGCTCGATCAGGTCGCGGACCTCGTGATCCGCCGAGTTTCTCAGCTCCCCGATCAGCGGCGAGCCGGCCGGGTTGTCGAAGTCTTCCTTGCGGAACAGCATCTTGTCGTAGCCGGTCTGCTCGATGTACTTATGCCAAAGCTGCGGCGCGGCAGCCAGCGCCCGCAATGCCACGTAGATCATCAGCGCCGAAAAGTTGTCCAGATCGGGTGACAACAGCGTGGCGCTGTTGCGCTGGGGATGCTGGTATGGTTCGACGCCCACCTCCAGGTTTCGCCGTCCGACCAGGGCGGGTACGCACATGCAGTCGTAGTCGACCAGCTTTACCTCGCCGAGGTCGGTGACCATCACGTTGGCGTGTTGCAAGTCGCCGTGCGAGATCGACGAGGCGGCCAACTCGCCCACCGTGTCGACCCACCGCCGGGCCACGTCGGCCAACGCCCGGGCGTTTCCTTCCAGGCATCGGGCCCGGGCCCATTTGAACAGGGTCTCGCCGCGAACCCACTCCATCAGGATCATTGGGTACCATTTCCCGTCACCGGCCGAGCGGATGCTCCGATCGCGATACTCGAATTCGACGAGGCATTTCAGCCGTCGGCCTTGCATGTACGCGCTGATCTGCTCGTAGCGTTCGCGCCGCTCGGGCGACTCGGTGGTGAAGATGCGTACGGCGAACGGATCCCGCCCGGCGGCGTCGATCCCCTTGTAGACCACCGCAAATGCCCCGGCCCAGGGTCGCGGCTGGTTCCGCTGGTCCTTTTCGATCGTGCATGCTTGCAGCCGGGGGTCGCGGAACGCGATCCGGGGGTTCTGCAACATCGCACTGAAATGGGAAGCCAACGGCCAGGACATGGTTCTTCTTGGGGGGGCGTATCTGGGTAGTCTGGTTCTGAGGTTGCCACGGTCGCCAGGCCGTGGAATTTCTGCACTCCGGCCAGTGCAGCTACCTACTACGGTAGCTAGTTTGCCCGTTTCAACAAGGCATCTCTAGCCTACCCTCTCGCAGGGGGGGTTGTCAATTGGTATCCGCGATTGCGATGGATCGGGGGCCGCATTTGCACGATCTAAGATCTATATGGCGTCTCGCATCGACGGATGCCACCGCGTACGTTCCATCCGCCCATCCAACGCCCCCTCGATTGAATCATGAGCAAGCTCCAAAAGATAGCGATATCTCTGCTGGTTCTTCTCCTCGCAACCCCCTCGACCGGCAACGAGGCCAAAGGCCGCAAGTTCTTCAAGATCGAGGTCGTCGACGATCAAACCGGCCGGGGTGTGCCGCTGGTCGAACTGAAGACGGTCCATGCCGTTCGCTACGTGACCGACAGCAACGGCATCGTGGCGCTCGACGAGCCGGGGCTGATCGACCGAACGGTCTTCTTCCACATTAGCAGCCATGGATACGAGTTGCCTAAAGATGGGTTCGGGTATCGTGGGGCGAAGGTCCACGTGACCAGCGGCGGCAGCGTCAAGCTGAAGATCAAACGGCTCAACCTGGCCGAGCGGCTCTACCGCGTGACCGGGGCGGATATCTATCGCGATAGCGTCTTGACCGGTCACGACGTGCCGATTCGCCGACCGCTGCTTAACGGCCTGGTGTTCGGGCAGGATAGCGTGCTTAACACGGTCTACCGAGGCAAGATCTACTGGTTCTGGGGCGATACGAATCGGCCCGGCTATCCGCTGGGGAACTTCCACACGCCGGGCGCCACCTCGCTGTTGCCCCATTTAGCCCCGGTGAACATTTAGCCCCGGGTGAACACACCCGGGGGCGAGCGATGCATCCGCCCGCAGTGCCAGCC
>JABMRB010001056.1 GCA_013202865.1 Candidatus Nealsoniibacteriota bacterium
ACCCGCAACAGTAACCGTTCACGCCCCGGGGGCGATTTTTGGAGAAACTGATCTGGACATGATCGCGGATTTCGGGGACTACATGCATTATGTCGTCCGCCAAGCCAAAACCGATCACGATTCCGCCGGAACTCGATGCCGAGATGACTCCGGCAGTTCGGGCTTTCGTGAAGTCGCTGCTGAAGCGGATTAAGGAACTCGAAGCAAAAGTGGGAGTGAACCCACAGAACTCGTCGCTGCCACCTAGCACGCAGCATCCGCACGCCAAGCCCGCGCCGCGGAAACCGAAATCCAAGCGGAAACGGGGTGGACAACCCGGCCACAAGAAGCACGAACGGACACTGATTCCGAGTGACCAGTGTAATGACGTGCAGCCGCTCAAACCGACCGAATGTCGGCGATGCGGCAAGAAACTGGCGGGCAGCGACGCCAAACCGCTACGGCATCAGGTTTGGGAATTGCCCGAGATCAAGCCGTTGGTCACCGAGTTTCAGTTGCATCGGCTGGAGTGCGATTGCTGTGGAGAAACAACGTGTGCGGAACTGCCCATCGGCGTGCCGCAGGGTCAATCGGGCCCGCGGCTGATGGCGTTTACCGGGCTGTTGATGGCCTACTATCGACAAAGCAAACGGCGCACGGCGGAGTTCTTGAGCACGCTGCTTAGTCAGCCGTGTTGCCCGGCGTTGACCGTAAAGATACAAGCCGTGGTCACGGACGCGTTGCGCGGATCGTACGACGAGTTGGTCGCCGAACTGCCGTCGCAAGAACGGATCAACGCCGACGAAACGGCGACCAAGGAAGAGAACAAGAAGGTTTGGCTGTGGACGTTTTCGGCCCCCATGTTCTCGGTGTTCGCCGTGCGAGACAGCCGCGAGGCGACGGCGGTCGACGAGTTGCTGACCGATAAGTTTCGTGGCGTCGTCATGTGTGATCGCGCCAAGATGTACTGGCGAGTCGGTCGCCTGCAATGGTGTTGGGCACATTTAGTTCGCGACTTTCAAGCCTTGATCGATCGCGGCGACGGTCAGGCAAAACGACTCGGTTACGAACTGCGGCGACAGGCGCGACGATTGTTCGAACACTGGGCCAACTATCGCGGCGACAAGATCAGCCGCTTCGCGTTTGTTCGTCGCATGGCACCGGTCCGCCGAGAGGTCGAACGCTTGCTGCTGCGCGGTGTGAACAGCGGCAATGCCTCGCTGGTCGGCATGTGCCAGGAGTTGCATGGGCATCGAGATTGGCTCTGGATGTTCGTGCGTAGCGAAGGCGTCGAACCAACGAACAACGCGGGCGAGCGCGCATTGCGTCACGCCGTCATCTGGCGTAAGCTTTCGTTCGGCACGCAAAGCTCCGGCGGCAGCCGCTTCGCGGAAACGATGTTGACCGTGATCGAGACGTGCCGCCAACAAGGCCGCCGAGTCTTTGAGTACCTCACCGCCGCCATTCATTCCCACCTCGCCCACCAACCGGCCCCGTCACTGCTTCCCGGCGCGTGAACGGTTACGTTACGAAGTGGCAATCTTCCTGGTAATGTGGCCGCTATGCCATGAAACCGTGGTTCGACACATTCGTTGCACCGCGCGACTCGCCGTGTTCGAGCCGATAAGACGTGTTCTGAGGGCCCATCTTCGCGCGAACGGTCACGGATTTGATGTTTCACTCGGGGCGAGGAAGCATGTCTTGCGGGGCCGGGGCATGAAGGCCAATAGGCCCAGGCCGAACACCAAGATCATCACGATCCTGAACCAATCGGGAACTGGTCCGGTGGAGTGCTCTTGGAGCAGTTTCCAGAAGACGATTCGGTCGAACGCCCGTATCAGGAAGTAAGCGACCGCGCCGTAGATGATCTTGGTGTTCCTCTGCGGATCAAGAGCCGCAAAGGCCGTCATCAAACCGAAGCTGATGGCAAAGGCGCCCAGGTACCGCACCAGCAACTCCGCCTGTGGCGTCATAGTGATCGACACGCCGAACAGCACGCCGCCGAGTTCCACCGCCGCGTCCTTGAAAAACGTTGCCGCAACACCGGCAACCACATGATAGATGCAGATAATCCAAAGGAAAACTCGCACCACAATGTACCGCTCGTTCATAGCATTCCTCCCTTTGTCGTCAGTTCGTGTTCTGGCTCGACGGACTCGGACGTTCCGACAAGCTGGCCGAGATGACTTTTCATTGGCGAATAGTAGACACACGGGGAGACCGGCCCCGTGTCCGTCCACTCCACAGTCGCGCAATCGGCGATTCGCCGTTCGTCCCAAAACGCCTCGCTCAGAAAAGACCCCACACCGATCAGCACGATTCCTGATCGCCGCGCCTTTGCAAGGAGTCCCATCATGCTCTTCAGCAGCGGCATTGCGTTCCCGTATCGTATCGCCGCAACTGCGTAGGCCGCCGGGACGAGATTCCGTGTGATCCAATTTGCCGACATCGCATTCTGCCCCAGCTTCCGGTACAGCTTGTCAACATCGACAGCGCGTGTCAATGGGGTAACGCGGGGACCGTCGCGGAGCAGTACAATGTTCGCCGCACAATCCGGATGCACACGCAGTGCCCAGGGCCGATACGACGGAAGAGGCCACACGTCATCCAGCGTGGTTCCGTGGAGGTTCTCGCACCGGAGCAGTTCGCCAATGATCTGCTCACGATCCACGACGGTATTCTCAGCGAGCGAGTATCGCCCGGCAGTGCTCGCCGCCTGGAAGACAATTGACATCGGCGCAGGTGTCAATGACAGCCCGAACTTCACGATACGTCCCACGTCGGGCAGGTTCAGCGTAGTTACGGCGGTGATGGTTCCGAGTCTCAACCTCGCCGCGACGACGTTCCGCACGGCCCGAACCTTGGCCTCGACCAGCCGGTTTCCGCGCAGCTTTTCATGAACGGACTCGTCGAGGGTGTCGAGCTGGAGGTTCACCTTCCATAGGCCGCACCTCTTCAAGAATCTCGCATACTCGGGGCTCTCCGCAAGGCGCTGCCCGTTCGTCGCGATCAGGACTCGCAATCCCATTCTGCGTAGCCGACGAACGATGCGCGGCAAGTCCGGATGAAGCGTGGGTTCGCCACCGGTGAGCGAGACCTGCTTAACGCCGACGCGGCGCATGTCGCAGGCTCGCCGGACGATCTCGGTGAGAGCGAGATGCGAGGGGTTGTCGCTGGGGCCGGAAGCGGCGTAGCATACAGGACAACGGAAGTTGCACTGGTTTGTGATGCTGAGCAGATTGACCAGCGGCCGCAGTCGCCTCGATCTTCCCCAGGCGTCCACGCGCATTGCCTTTTCCCTCAAGCTAAGGAACACCTCTGCATTGGAGGACAAGATCACCGTGCGCTCGCCGTTGGGGCACTCAACACGGCCGACAATGCGGTTTCCGTCACGCTCCAACACGGCGCCGTGGGAAGTATGGCACGTGAAACAGAACACGCTCGTTCGGTCGACAGCCCGTGTTTCGTTCGGACCATTCACACTCGGTTCTCCATGTCGCTCATGCAGACGGGAACCAGCTTCCCGTCCGCGAGAGTCCGATTGGGGCACGGCTCCGTGCAAATGACGCGGCCATCTGCGGTACGCACGGGTCCGTTGTCGAACACGAGCCGCTTGGCCCCGACCGTCGCTCCTCGCCGGACTGTGGCGGTCAGGAATCGCAGGGCAGTTGCGAGCCTTCTGCTGCCCAGTCCGTTGAGAAGAACGTGGGTCCTGATCATCCCAGTCCGTGGCTGGACATAGAACGGGAACCGCCCCGAAAGCAAGCCAACCAGTCGAATCAGCAAGGAGTCCATCCACGAGGACTTCATCCGCAGCACCTGAAAGCGGTTAGTTTCTTGAACGACAGGAACGTAATAGCTCAAGTAGCTCAGTGAGCGGCAGTCGTAACTGTCTTCACCCTGGCGGGGCAGGAAGGCAAACGGTTCAAGACCGAGAGACTCGCGTAGTGTCTGTGCGATCTGGGCGTTGGTTGTCCGTCGGTCGTTGTCGGTTTGGAACCGGAAGGCGACACTCGTGTCCGGTCCATCCCTCTCGAGATGATGAGTGGCGTACAGGAGATTGACGTGCTTTGTGCGGAGGACGAACTCGACAAATTCCTTGACACGATCAGAATACTCCGGATAGATCGTCACGGACAAGCCGACGTCGATGCCGAACGAAGCGATCCTCTCGGCGAGCCGCCTCCGCAACGCATGGATCTCTTCTACCGACGGTTCGGTGGAAAGGTCCGGACGGGTTTGGCCTTCGTCAAGATGAAGCATGACCACGTCCAAGCCCGCGTCGCTGAGATCGCCGAGCAGTTCGGTGCTCAGGGCAACTCCGTTGGTCGAGATCGCGGTCTTCAGACGGCGGTCGTGGAGCAACCGAACGATTTCGCACAGTTTCGGATGCAACGTCGGTTCGCCACCGGCAAGGGTAACCGTGTGGATCTTGGCGTGGGTCAGTGCGACGTCAATCTCCTTTGCCAGATCATCGAGGGAGCGGGTTCCTTCCCCCTGTGCTTTGTAGCACCCACGGCAGGAGATGTTGCACTGGCGATTCACCTCCAGCACGAAGTGCGGCGACGTCTTTGAGGTCCACGGAAGTTGGATCATGACTGGCCTCCCGTGGCCACAACCGGGAACGAAAGGAACCTGCCGACAAAGACTCCGGACCAACCATCGTTTTTCTCCAGCACGCTCGGCTTGACCGTTCCCAGCTTGCGGCCGAGCGCGGCCAGGTGCGCGAGTCGTCGCTCATTTGCCGGACATTCGTCGTCACCGACGACGAACAATCGCAGCGGCCCCAACTGCCCCAGGTTGCGGCAGTGGTTGTAATGGAAGTTCTCACGCAGCGCTGAGTCGATCTCGGAAGCGAGTCCGCCGAGAAGTTGCTCGCCGAGATGGGCTTTCTGAACGTACAGCACGTAGCAGGGTGGCTCCACAGGCGCCCGATGGGGCGCGAGCATCTGGAATTCAGGCGCCGCTGCGAACCGGCCCCAGGCTGCCTCCAGCACTCGCTCAACGTGAGCGGCATGGAGTTTCTCGCCCGCGACGTCGGAGACGTCGTCTTCCTTGGCCACAAACCGCAGCAACGGCAACTGTCCGTCAAAACCGACTACCTCGATCAAGTCCCCAAGGTAATACCGATATAGCCCGCCGCCGGTCGTAAGAATCACGCCGTAGCGCCCGCCCTGTTCGAGTTCATGGGCCAGCAAGGTTTGGCATCCGCTCAAGTCGGCGTTGTGAACGGTGCTGCCGCGCCGGATGAACTCGAAGAAATGCGACCGCACCGCCAGGGCACTGCCGGGCCGTCCAACGAGTGGAAACGAGACGATCCCTTCGGTTGCCATCAGTCCCTTCGGCTGGATCTCCACGCCCGGGAGCATTCGGCGCAGATCCGGAACACTGCGAGACGCATTGCCGTCACACCAACAACTGACCAGTTGAAGACGGGGCCATATCCTGACGAACCGTTCCTCCTCAGGCAAACGGCCAAGGACACCCGCCAGTTCCTCGGCGCGCTGCCGGTCGGGCCGAAGCCGGCGGGTCAGCGTGCGGTGCAAAGGGCCGGGCATCGGATGGGGAGGCGTGATCGTTCCGGCACGGACGTCCCGCAGCAGGGCATCGAACCACGGTTCCAGGGACCGCAGAAGGAGTGTCAGGAAAGTAGGGTTCCAGACCGACGCGAAGGCCAGATTCCGCTGGCGCAACAGGCAGAGCAGCGTTACATACTGAAACGACGGCACGTCGGCAATCGCGGCGACCTCGTCCGGAACCGCCAGCGACCGTTTCAAGAGGAACCGGTCGAAGGAGCCGAAGTAGCCCGAATCCTCGTCAAAACCGACCGGCACGGCCCCGTCGCTCTTCGAGGCCGAATTCCCGGCCGGCGTGATTGCCCAATAGGCCCGACCCGAGAGCAACCGCTTGCGACTCAGGTAAAGGTTGGCGAGCCATGGCTTGACCCCCCGCATGAATTCCTCGCGGAGTCGGGCGGTGAACGGGATGAGCTTCGTGGCGGAGGTTGAACCGCTGGACGGCTGCAACAGCAACACGGGATCGGCGGCCAGCACGTTCTTCCGGCCCTGGACAATCGCATCCACGTAGTGCGAGTAGTCCGTGTAGACGCGGATGGGAACGCGGGATCGGAATTCGTCGATGCTGCGTATCCGGTGGAAGCCGTGTTCGACACCGAACTGAGTGGAGCGGGCACGACGTACAAGGTCCAACAGCAGCAGCCGCTGTGTACTCTCCGTGTTCCGTGCTGCCCGACCGAACGCCCAGTAGCTCTTCAGGCAAGAGGCGATCAGCAGGTTGTTTGCGGAAACAACGGAGAGATTGCTTAGTGAGCGATGCACGGGTCTCACGCTCCCGATGGCTGGTCAATGTGGCGTCCGATGATTGCGTGCGCCCGAGGCTTCAGGTTCTCTCGACACAAGGGCGCGATGCACGCTAGCTCTTCGCCTTCGCTATGTCCCGGGTTCTTCTCGACGAAGAACCGTATGTGGGGATCGCGGAGGCGATGTGGCTCAATGTCCGCGATTCCGCGTCGCAGGCAGACCCGGCAGTCGGTCGGCGTAATGACGCCTGACTGCGGGGCGTAGTCGGTCGGATAGCGGGCCGAAGCCACCGCGTCGAGGATCTCCTGCTCGCTGCGGGGCGTCGGCACGTCGTGGCGGGGGTAGAACTCGTAGAAGAAGAGTGGAAGAAAACGATACGTCTTGTAGCCCATGCTGATCAGAAACCAATATAAGGGCCGGTCGGGCTGCTCATCGGCTAGCTGAAGTGCGAACTCTCCCCAGACACGGACCAACTCGGTGTCGCCCCAATGTTGACGATCAACGATCGTGTCGCCGGAAAAGAGTGCCTGCACAGGTCGTCCGGACACGGTCGTGCTCAGCAGGGTTTGTGTAGAGAAGCCTACGATCTTCTCGGTCGTGCTCGTGCGCAGAATGATCGCCCATTGTTTCTCGCGAAGATCTCGCAAGAACATCGGTCGGCTCACGCCCTCGAAATGGTCGGTCAAGATCGCAAACATCCGGTCTCGGTCCGAGCCGCTCAGTGCGTCAACGGGTACCACGCTGCCGTGCAAAGGCATGGCGTTTGTCTCCTATAAAACTGCCAATTCCAGGTAGGGGACGCGGCCGTCGAGCGACTTGCAGACCTCGGCGCCGTCTTCCCAATAGACCACGTATAGTCTACTGACGTAATCACGGTGAGGATACTCCCGAGCCGCGCGGAGCAACGGATCGCGCTGGTGCAGTCCGACCATCAAGTAGTCGTAGCCTTGCGCCGCCACCTGGCTATGGATACTGTCGAGTAGTGCGCGAAAGACGTCTAACTCGTCGCCGTCGACCGCGACGAAACTCATGAAGCAATGCTTTAACAGGGAACCCGGTGATGGAAGACGGGGCAGCCCACCCAGCCGAGCGACGAGGTTGTAGAGCGGGCGCACGGTCTTCACCATGCCGCTGTACCCGACAAGCACCGTCTGTTTGAACGCGCTCTGATCCCAGGCAGCGGCGACGCCCACCACTCGGCTCCCCTTCAAAGCCAAATGGAAGTCGCCGACGTTGAAGTCTCTGAAATGCTGACAAGACTTGCTAAACTCTTCCTCCGTGTAGTGGGGGAAGAACTGTCTGCGTCGTCCGTTTCGACTGAGACAGTCTGAAATTTCGGCTACCCGCGACTGGTTGCCCCGCTCCACTCGAAGGCTTCCGGCAGAAGGTTGCCTCTTGCGCGTGGAGTCGATCACCAACGTGTGGTATCGACCCCAGTCGTGATAGCGAGGCAACCCTGCACGCTGGCTGCCAAGCAGTTGGCGGACCGCGTGGTTGTCGTCAATGATGGTCGTCAGGTAGAGCCTGGTCCGTTCGTCCTCGTGCAGCCGCCGAAACGTACGGTACGCCCGGGCCAGCAGCATCCCTCCGCGAAACCGAGGGTCCAGCCGAAGGCCGCCAATGTAGCCTAGCTCCGCACGTTCGCCGTTGAGATACGCCGGGCGCACGGCCCGCGTCGCACAGCCGACCGCCCTTCCCGAATGCAGGTCCCGCGCAACACCCACCTGACAAAACGGTCCTTGAATCTTGACCGCATGGAAGAAACTCGGCTCCCGGCGCAACGAGATCTGGAAACGCCCGTTCATGGGGTTGTCGGCGACGAGTTGTTTCAGCGCCTCGTCGTCCGACGCATCGGCCAGTTCGATGGCGTATCTGCTCATGCCGCTTTCCCTTCCAGTCCTTCGCCCAGCGGCAGTCCCTGCCGCTTCCTCGCCTCGCGTCCGGAAAATAAGTTGATCCACAGGTAGCTGATCGCCGCGCGGACATCGGCACAATTCGCCCGCAGGTCCATGGCACGGGTCATCACAGACCCGAAACGATAGAAATCTCTGCGTGCTTTGTAGCATCGCTGGGCCAACTGCTCTGCCGTCATGTGACGTGGCTTGAATGCGACGTCGCCGAAACGATATTCTGGTTGAAGCCACCACCGGTCGAACCGCAGGCGGCCCTCTCGCTCTAATCGCGAGTAGACGGGAGTCCCTGGAAAAGGAACCAAATGGTTGAAGGCGGCCATGAAAAACTTCTGGCCGATGGCGAACTCAACCGCACGGTCAATTGCGTCGGGAGTGTCGGTGTCGTAGCCGAACACGAACGTCGCGTAGACCGCAATTCCGCTGTCACGAATCCGGCTGACTGCTTCACTGTAGTCCCGCATCGTCTGGTTCCAGCCCTTCCCCATGCGCACCAGCGTCTCGTCACTGAGCGACTCGAATCCCACGAGAATTCCTCGGCAGCCGCTTTGGCGCATCAGTTTGAGCATGGCCAGGTCGTCCGCCATGTTCACGCTTCCTTGACTCAACCAGTTGATCCCCAGCGGTCGGATAGCCTGGAACAGGCGGCGTGCCCGATCGAAGTCAGCCACGATGTTGTCGTCGGTGAAGAACACGGTTTGATTGCCGCAGGCTTCAATCTCGGCCACGATGTCCGTTACCGGTCGGGCACGATAAGTTTGCCGAAAGAAGCACGAAACAGAACAGAAATCGCAGGCGAACCGACAGCCCCGTCCCGTCTCGATCAGAGTCAGCGGCAGGTAGGGCTTGTTCTGGAAGATCTCACGGCGAGGCTGCAACCCGTCGAGCGCGGGCCGCGCGTCGCTACGATAGACGTTGCCGAGCTGGTTCCGCCTGCAGTCCTCGATGACGCGCCCCCACACCGTCTCGGCTTCTCCGATGACGATCGCATCGGCGAAGCCACTGGCCTCGTCGGGAACCAGAGTAGGGTGATAGCCGCCGAGAATCACCGGCACGCCCCGTGCGCGAAAGGACTCGGCGATCTGGTACGCGCGCCGAGCGGTGTACGTCTCCACGCTAATCGCCACGGCGTCGGTCGGGGTGTCGTAAGGGATTGGTTCGACACGGTCGTCCACGAACCGCAGGTCCACGTCGCTGGGTGTGAGGGCTGCCAGTACGGCCAAAGACAGGGGCTGCATCTTCCAGCCCCGGACGTACGGCTCACCCGGTTTGCACCCGACTCCGGGCATGATGAGCGTGATCTTTATGGGTGTCATTGTTAGATTCAACCAAGGTCCGGTTGTCAAACTGGGACAATTTGGCAGCGTAATACTTGTAGCCCAGGTTCGCCGCGATGCTGACCAGGGGCGTGCAGCGCGACGCGACGATTCGCCGGGCGATCGACGACAGCTTATACGTTTCCAGCCATGCCCGGTAGAGCCCTTCCTGGAGTTGCTCAGCCGTCATGCGGTTGGGCCGGAACACCACGTGTTGGGCGTCGTAGAGCGACCAGTCTTTTTCGAAGATCCTTTGCTGGGACGACAGTCTGTTGAACACGGGTGTCCCGGGAAACGGCGTGAACACGGAGTAGCGAGGCAGGTCGATCTTCAACTCCGCCACCACCTCGACCGTCCTCTCGAATACCGACGGATCGTCGTTGTCGAAGCCGAACACAAATGCTCCCTGCACGGCAATGCCTCGGTCGTGCAGTCTTCGGACGATTTCCTTGTAGCGATGGACTGGATTGAACCCCTTGTTGATCCGGTTGAGCGTGGATTGTGATACGGACTCGAAGCCGATGAATAGGCCCTTGCAACCACTTCGGACCAGCAGATCGAAGAGTTCCTTGTCGTCGGTGATCTCCGTGGTAGCCAAGCCGTACCATCGCCGCCGAAGTGGAGCCATCTCGCGAAAGAGCTGCCTGGCGTAAGGTCGATTGGCGATCAGGTTCGGGTCAATTAGCACGAGATCGCGCCCGTCGAGTGCCTCAATCTCGTGGATAACCTCGTGAATCGGGCGTAAGTACGCTCGCTGCCCCCAGGCCACCGGAATCACGCAGAACCCGCAACGGTTCGGACAGCCACGGCTCGCGTAGACACTGTTGACGGTGATGTAGGCGTTCTTGCACAGCAAGTCCCGACGCGGTGTGGGCAAGCCTTCCAGTGACGG
Source organism: Candidatus Nealsoniibacteriota bacterium (assembly GCA_013202865.1). Classification (GTDB taxonomy): domain Bacteria; phylum Planctomycetota; class Planctomycetia; order Pirellulales; family Thermoguttaceae; genus JABMRB01. Next base: position 10,418 of record JABMRB010001056.1, read on the forward strand.
ATTGCTCGGGGCGCGATACACTCGCTTCATGCGGCCTTCACTGAAGTCGTGCAGCAACTGCGGCCAAGCCTGCTCGGCAAACCCAGTGACGATGGCGTCAGAGTGGAGCAGCGCTTCGTCCGGCAGTAGAGTCGGATGCACGCCCCCCAAGACCACAGTACAGCCCTGGCTGCGGGCCCGATCGGCAATCGCATAGGCCCTCGGCGCGGTGCCCGTGATGGCATTGATCCCCACCAAGTCGGCGTCGAAGTCATTCGGGACCGGCTCAACGCCTTCGTCGATGAGGCGGATTTCCGCTCCCAGATTCGCCGGAACCAAGGCCGCCAACGTTGTCAGCGTCAAGGGCGCGTAGCGGAGCACCTTCTTGAAATTACCTGATCGGTGTCGGTGGATTGATCCACTCGGCATGATCAACAGGAGTTTCATGTTTCACCTTCACCCAACACGTTAGGTCCCATTGCCTGTGAGGTGTGCCTCCCATGTAGAGGCGAGGTTTCCGTGAGAATACAACACTGTACGGTTTTTTGCAACCTCTCCCCGGGGCCGAAGGGTCACTGGATCACTCCGGCAGCTCCAAGCGGATCAATCACACGAGGTCACCATCGGTCTCGGGTCAACTCACTCCCTATCACACCAACCGATAGCATCCCAGTGCTCGGATCCCACCAACCGGTGGCGTCGCCGCCGTAATAGCCGCCGAGCGCACCTATGGTGCCGGCGTAGCCTTGAAGTAATCGCTTCCACTTCGACGGAGCATCCGAATTCAGCCTGAGTTGAGAAGCAGGCGGACCTTTTCCTGGACGAAACAGCGTCTCGCGAGGACAAGCCTTCGATTGTGATTCGTGACCGCGATACGAAATTCACGCAGCAATTCAAAACGACGCTCAAGGACCGAGGCGTGCGGACCAACGCACTGCCAAAGGCGAGCCCGAACTTGAACGGCAGATGCGAACGGGCAATTCAGACGATCAAGTACGAGTGCCTGCGGAAGTTCATAGTTTTCGGCAAAAGGCATCTCGATTATCTCGTCGGCGAATTCGTGGCCTACTACAACACGGCTCGATCACACATGCAGCGCGATAACTTGCCGCCAATCGCCGAACCGCCCGATGAACTCGAAAGGATACAACTCGACCAAATCGAGGTGAAGTCCTACGTTGGCGGACTGGTCAAATCGTTCGAGCGGAAAGCGGCTTAGCGGTGCGAGGTGGCAATGGCCACCTTTCCATCTATCGCTGCGCACCCCGGCACGATTGGCCGATTCTCTCCTCCACAACATCGCCAAAGCCCAAGCTGAGCTCCCTCGACAAGCGTCCCTCTTCACGGCAACTTGACCGCCATGCTATCAAACCACGGCTCGACACATTTGTTGTACCGCGCGCGCCATCTCGACACCAACCGTCGGCCGAGATTCCCGAGTTTCGACGCCGCCAAGTCCATGCTGCCATGGTGCTTAACGCTCGGCTGAATAATTTGACCGCACGCCATGATGCTCAAAGGTGCGCTTGACTTCTTTGACCGAACGGGACTGAGAAAGAGCAAAAGGCTTCGATTACGCTAATCCGCTGCTAGGGAGTGTCCTTCTTGGCGTTCTGTTTGGCGAGACGCTCTGCCAGACGCGCAACGACTGCGTCAACGGCGTTGACACCGGCGGCCTCCAGGGCGGCCTTGGCTGCAAACGCCTCTGCCAAGTCCACGTTGGCCCCGAGGCCCTTCTCGGAGATCGTCACACTGCGCCCGGGAACTGCGACTAGCCGCAGTTCCACCCGCCCTCGGCAACTGGTGAATCCCTGGATCTCCGCGACGAACGCGCTGACACCTTCGCCTTCGAGCAGGTAGTCGACTTTGGCGTTGTCGTACTTGCCGGTCTTCAAGAGCGTCTGCTTCCAGCCGATCTTGGGGTCGGTCGGCGCGAAGGCCTCGAAGCCGAGACTGCGGAGCCGGTTACAAGCGGCCATCTGCGCGGCCGGATCCTTCAGGGGCCGGTCCAGGTGCTGTTCGGTGACGTTCACCAACACGACCTTGCCGGCCAATGGCTCAACGGCCTTGCGGAGCTTAGCCAAGGCAGCGTCCCGGGCGTCGGTTTTCGGCCGTTGAAGCTTCTGCACGCGCGTAGCCAGCGACTGGCCTAGGTGCTCCAGCAGCTTCTCAACGCCGTCGTCCGCCGAGACGCTGACCGAGACGGTCGTCTGCACCGTGGTCTCCACGTCCACGAGCTTCACAACGACGTAGCATTTCTGGCCGATCAGTCCTGCCCGGCCCACGACGACTTGTTGGGCGCTGAGGAACTTGCCAAGCTTGACAGCCGAATTCAGATCCGCCAGGCCCGTCATCACCAACTTGTGCTCGTCAGCGACTTTCTCGATCTGGTCCCGATTTACGATGGTGACTTTCGGTAGAACTCCCAGGACAGCGTTGATGTGGTCCGTCAGGGCCAGGGCCTTGACCTCCACTCCTTCAAGAACCTCGAAATCAAACACGGCTACTCGAATGGGAAGAAGCTTCTTGGCAGCCCATGCACTCGGCTCGGCGGCTGCGGCGCCGTTTGTCAGCGCGGCCATCAACGCGATCAGGACGCCACGCATGCACACCATCTTTATCCGTTTCATCGTAGGTCTCCTGTCTGTGGGGGGGTTAGAGGGATTCCGTATAGCGTGAGCTTCTGCATCAGGCGTACGCGGAATTCCGGCGACGACGGCAACGTGTCGTCAGGCAACCAGGCTACGCCGGGCTGCCCGGATGAGTTGGTCAGTGGATCGAGCTTCGCCCATGCCAGCTCCTGGAGCATCGAGTCGTAGCCGAGGATCAATAGAGGCGTCGCCGGAGTCACCTCTGCTTGCAGGTCGGCCAGCCCCGTGGCAAAGTGCTTCGGTGGCGCCTTGCTGCCGCGGAGGTCCAGGACGTATGCACGGGGCCCCGGGGCGGCAGACTGCCGACAAGCCTTCATGGCCGCGATGAGCACGGGGCGATCGGCGGGGAGCAGCTCCGAAGGCGGCGGATGGACCAGCCACGGTCGAATCGGCCGGGCCGCTGCTGAGAGCATCTCCAGCAATGCCGCGTCCGCCCACTCCGACTGCCCGAGTTGCTGTTGCCAAGGCACATAGTTGAGAATAAGGCGTTGCTCTGGTGCGGGCAACGGGACTTCCTCCACCAGTACGAAACGTTCGTGCTCGATCCAGGCCCAGCGGTTCAGCACAACACTGGCAGGGCGTGCCGCAACCCAGAACGTCGGTGGGACCGGCCACTTCTGCGATCGCATCCCTGCCAGACCTCGCACGAGACTCTGTGGCGTAACGATCGCCCGGACCGGTGTCCCAGTGCCAAACCACGACGCATCCAGCACGAGCACGTTGACGCGATTGCTTCGGCACAGGGCCCGGACGTGCTCGGCGTCCTTGCCGGCCCCTGCGGTTCCGACAACCAGCAACCGCCGGGTACCTGCCTGTTTGCCTTCCAAGCGGATATTCGACAGCTTGCCGTCATCGGCGCGTCGTACGGGCACGCCGACGGCTTTGGACCACTGGTCGAACCACTTGGGTGTGCCGGCGGCATGAAGAGCGACCTCCGTGTCCCACTGAAGATCCTTGGGTGGATAGGCCGTCATTCGGCCCACCTCGCGCCGGGCCTCATCGGCGGAAACGATGGTAAACTGTGTCGGCACGCGGACCAACGGCGCCCTGATCCTGATGCTCCCGTCGCGGACGGCTGTCGATTGGCTCATCTGCCGCCCAAAGGCCCGCAGGAACACCGCCTCAGGCATCGGCTCATCGGGCACGACTCCGACACGGGCCTCAATGGTGGCCGCGCTGCGCGCGAAACTGATTGGCACGGGAAGCGGAGCGCTGCCCGGCTCGGCAGCCCCCCTTGCCAGGCAGCCCATCAACGGCACCAAAGCGACGACCAGGACGTTTCGACGGGCGTTCATTTCTTGGCAGTCCCAATGCGCTTGGCGATCTCGCCGTTCTGCCGAACGATCGCGTCCCTTCGTGATCCCGGGAGTTTGAAGTTCTCCACGATTTGCTTTCCCAGTGGCAGAGCCTCCGACCAGTTCCCCAGGTGGATATGAAGAACGTACAGGCAGTACTTTCCGGCCAGGGCCGCCGGTGGGGCGTCGATGGCGGCCAGACGTTCGTAGCAATCCATGGCGACTTCGGGCTGATTGAGGCAGTGTCGATCGTGGAGAAAGCCCATCACCAGCAGGGCTTCGGCATTCTCGGGATCGATGCTCAGCACGTTCGCCAAGGTGCTCTTAGCCTGATCAAACCGTCGCAACGCGATAGCGAATTTAGCGGCGTCCAGCGGCGGTGCCGCGTCGCACATCGCGAGTCGCTGCTCCCGAAAAGCCCGGCTCGTTACGAACCGGCCCGCCTTCTTGGACGCGGCGATGACCTTGGCCGTGCGGACGTGTAGAAACGCCTCCTTATTGCGCACCCAGAGCCCCTTGGGATCGTACATCCCAGCCGGCTCGACGGACTCCAGCGCCATCTTGACCGGGCCGTACCATGTGTCCGCCTCGACGTCGTAGCAGAGCAATCCGGTGGGCGAATACACCTCGACGAAAAGATGGGCGTCGTCGTGGCCGAGCAGCTTGACCCGCGGGCGGATGTGCCGGTACGGGGAGGCAATGAATCCGGGTAGCATGCCGGGCTCATCCAGACTTTTGTAGAAGGGGGCCTCGTGGAACGGTAGCGGCAAACGCACCTCGGTGGGTGTGCCCCAAGCCCGGAGCACCTTCCCTGACGGGTCGATTTCCCGGATGCCGGTCTGGGAAGAGACAAACCGGCGCCCCTTCACCACGGCCGCGTGGACCGATCGGGACAGGTGTCCGAAAGGCCAGCCGGCGGGCGAAGCTCCCGGCCATGGCCGAAAGGGCCCACCGGGCTTCAATAAGTCCTCCGCCAGCCCGTTCTGGTACGCGCCCATCACTCGCTGGCCGTCCCGCCAGACGTGAAAGACGGACCAAACCCGGGTGTTCCCGAAGTGCTTTCTGCGAAGCAACGTAACCCGACCGGTCTCGACCTCTAGCGTGAAGATCGTCGTCTCGTGGGTACCACGGTTATCCTGTCCCCCGAGACACAACAGCGTCTTCTCGTCCAGCACGTGAACGCGATGGACAGTCCAGCCAGGCAGGCCTTCGGTGGCGCCGTACGCCCATTTTCCGCACCCTGATTATCCGCCAAAAGGGGGGTATTGCGCTCTGGGCACAATTCGCGCATGCTTTCGAGCATGGCGATTACTTGGTATGGAAATCAATCGACGGCGGATAG
>JABMRB010001057.1 GCA_013202865.1 Candidatus Nealsoniibacteriota bacterium
CAGTCGGGGGGCGTTCGACGTCTCTGTCACAAATCCCAAATCCCAAATCTGAAATCTCCCCCTACACCCACCCTTCCTGTCGATACCACTCGGCCGTCTGGCGGAGGCGCTCGGCCAGCGATACGTCGACGGAGAATCCTAACTGCTGCCGGGCCGCCTCGGTCGAGCCGAGCCATGAGCCGGCGGTGAGTTCTCCGAGACGGTCGAAGTTGATGTACATTGGGCGGCGACGGATTTGAGAGATGACGAGGTTGAAAGCGGCGATGCCCCCAAGGGTACGCGGCGGTGTCGGCATCACCAACACGCGACGTCGTCCCAGGGCCACCGCGACCATTCGCCCTAACTCCGCGTAGCTGGGGTGCTCGTCACAGTCGGAGAAGTAGCATCCGGCGATCGGGGCGGCCGGGCCCTCTTCGTCCGGTTTCAATCGGACGCCCCGCTCGGCGGATGCGATCAGCAGTTGGGCTAGATCCGCGGCGTGGATCACCGATTGCCGTTCTCTGCCCCGGCAACGTACCACGTGAATGCCGAATCGGGCGATCGGACGAAACAACTGGATGCCGACCGGATCGCCCTCGCCCATCACCATCGCCGGGCGGACGATGGTCACCGGCACGCGGTCGGCGAACTCACGGGCCGCCAGTTCTGCCGCTCGTTTGCTTCGGCCGTAGGAGGAGACCTGCACCGGGTGATCGGTTTCGGTGCGTGGTCTTCCGTCGACGGCCGGTCCGACCGCCGCCATCGACGAAACGGCCACCAGCACCGGCGGCGTGGTCTGAGCGGCGCAGGCGGCCAGCAGGTTTCGCGTGCCTTGATGGTTCACTTCGTCGTACTGCCGCCGGCGGAGCGCCATGATGCATCCGGCCACGTGATAGACGACGTTGGCCGCTGCGACGGCCGGTGCCAGGCTGGCCGGATCGGTCACGTCGCCGTAGACCAGCCGCACGCCCAACGGCCGCAGCCGATCGACGTTCGAGGTCTTCCGCACCAGGCAGGCCACCTCGTCGCCGCGCGCAATCAGCGCTTGGGCCAGATGCCATCCGATGAAACCGCTGGCACCGGTAATGAGGACCTTCGAGTCTGGCATGGAAGTATCTTGGCGGTTTGCGGGCATCTCAGCATGTAGGGTGCGTGCAACGCACCACCTTGAGTATGTTGTGGTGCGTTGCACGCACCCTACCGACTGATTTCCAGTCGATGTCCAAGTATAGACGCGTGTCCGGCCGCGGAAAAGCTCATTCCCCGGGCGTTTACGCCCGGCTTGACCGCACGAGCGGAAACCCGGTAAGATAAAGGGTTTACGACCATCGACCACCACCGACATCATATCATGCCCGATCTGCACGTCAGGCCAGTTTCCACGCGCCGCGAGAAGAAGCTCTTCCTGGAACTGCCTTGGAAGATGCACCGCGACGATCCGAACTGGATTCCGCCGTTGCGGGGTAATCAGGCGGAGTTGGTCGGATACCGGCCGAATCCCTTCTACGACAGGAACCGGATCCAGACCTTTCTGGCATGGCGCGACGGGGAAGTCTGCGGCCGGGTCGCGGCGATCCTGAACCAGGGACACATCCAGCAATACAACGAGCGGCTGGGGTTCTTCGGGTTCTTCGAGTGCATCGACGATCAGGAGGTCGCCGCCGGCTTGTTCGACGCCGTGGTCGCGTGGTTTGCCGGACAAGGTATCTTCAAGGTCCGCGGACCGATGAATCCGTCGTTGAACCACGAGTTGGGGCTGTTGGTCGAGGGGTTCGACAGCTCACCCACCTTCATGATGACCTACAACCCGGAGTTCTACGCCCGGCTGATCGAAGATTACGGGTTTGCGAAGGTCCAGGACTTGTACGCCTATTTCGGCCACCGGGAGATGCTGCCGAAGATTCAGGGCAAGCTGGAGCCGGTCGCGTTGCAGATTATCGAGCGATACGACGTCCACTTGCGCACGCTGGACCGGTCGCGGTTCCTGGAAGACGTGCAGGGATTTCTGTCGGTCTACAATCGGGCACTGGCGAACACGTGGGGTTTCGTGCCGATGTCGCCGGCCGAGATCATCCATACGGCCAAGGGGTTGCAACACCTGATAGTCCCCGAGTTGGCCGTGGTGGCCGAGGTCGACGGCAAGATGGTCGGCTCGTCGTTCGCCCTGCCCGACTACAACCCGCGCATCAAGCAGATTGACGGGCGATTGTTTCCCTTCGGGTTCATACGGCTGTTGCGCAAGCGCGAACAGATCAAGCGGGTGCGGATCATCAGCACCAACGTGATTCCCGAGTATCAGCGGATGGGCGTCGGGCTGGTGTTGATGCACGGGCTGATGCCCTTGGCCATGAAGTGGGACCTGCAAGAGGCCGAGTTCTCCTGGGTCTTGGAATCCAACATGCTCTCGCGCGGGAGCCTCGAAAAGGGCGGTGCGAAGCAGTCTAAGACCTATCGGTTGTATGACTTCGATGCCGGCGGACCCGACGGCGAGGCGTCGGCCCCGCAGCAGAAGCCGACCGCGATTGCCGTGCGGGAGCCGTCCGGGCCGCTGGAAGTCCACGAAGTGCAGAGCCGCCGCGACCTGGACCGGTTCGTCAAGCTGCCATGGAAGATTTACGCGAACGATCCGCAATGGGTGCCGCCGTTGATCAAGGAGGTCAAGGAGTTTCTCGATCCGCGCAAGCATCCGTTCTACTTGCACGGCGAGGCCGCCAAGTTTCTCGTCACGCGCGGCGGCGTTGTGCAGGGACGGATTCTCGTCAGCGACGACCCCCGCTACAACGAAGAGCAAGGGACGAACGTCGGGTGTTTCGGGATGTTCGAGTGCGTCGACGACCGGGAGGCGGCCGGGGCCCTGCTGGACACCGCGGCCGGCTGGCTTCGCGGCCGGGGGCGCGACGCCGTGATGGGGCCGATCGACTACTCGACCAACTATCCGGCAGGCCTGCTGGTCGACGGGTTCGACACGCCGCCGAGATTCATGATGAATCATCACCGGCCCTACTACGCCGCGCTGTTGGAGTCGTGGGGACTGACGAAGACGATGGATCTCTACGCATGGTGGTTCACCGATCGGCTCGACATGGTGGGTAAGTGGCGCGACCGTCTGCAACGGATCGCAAAACGCAGCCGGATCACCGTACGCCCCTTCCGAAAGGACGATTTCGACGCGGAGGTCGAGCGTTGCCGGGCCATCTATAATCAGGCCTTGCAGGGAGTCTGGGGCTTCGTCGCCCTGACCGACGCCGAGTTCCGGTACTTCGGGAAACAATTGTTCCGCATCGGCGATCCGAATCTGGTTCTGTTCGCCGAGGTCGACGACGAGCCGGTCGGGATTGCGCTGACCTTGCCCGACGTCAACGAGATGATCGCCCCGTTGGACGGCCGCCTGACCCGTTTCGGTCTGCCGGTCGGGTTGCTCCGGTTCATGCGCCGGCAGCGCCACGTCAAGACGGCCCGAATGGTGCTGCTGGACGTCGTCAAGGGCTATCGGCGCCGTGGCATTGCCGAGCTGCTGATCCTCGAAACGCTCGACTACGGTAAGAACACCGTCGGCTTCACCGGTGCCGAGTTGGGTTGGACACTCGAGACCAACGACATGGTCAACCGGACCGTGGAGCGCGTGGGAGCGCGGCGCTACAAGACGTATCGGGTTTACGAGAAATCGCTGGAAGGGTGAGGCAATATGGCACCAACGCGGGAAATCGTCGTGACGGGCGTGGGCGTGGCTAGTCCGATCGGGATCGGTTGTGAAGCCTTCTGGCAGTCGCTCTGCGACGGCCGCAGCGGCGTGCGATCGCTCGATCTGTACGACGACGCCGCCCTGCCGTCTCCCTTCGGCGCCGCCGTTACCGATTTCGACCCCAAACAATACGTCCGGCCGCGCAAGAGCCTGAAGGTGATGAGCCGCGACATCCAGTTGGCCTTCCTGGCGGCCGATCTGGCGTGCGTCGAGGCCGGCTTTCGCGAGCAACCGGTCGATCCCGAGCAATTGGGGATCGTCTTCGGGGCCGAGATGATCCCCTGCAACCTGCCCGAGTTGATCGACGCCTTCCGCCTGTGTATCGTCGACGGGAAGTTTGACTTCGCCCGATGGGGCCAGGCGGCGATGGCCGAGATGTACCCGCTCTGGATGCTCAAGTATCTACCGAACATGCCGGCCTGCCACATCGGCATCGCCCAAGACGCTCGGGGTCCGAACAACTCGGTGATTCTGGGCGACGTTTCCAGCCTGTCGGCGGCGGCCGAGGCCGTACGGGTGATCGAGCGAGGGCACGCCGACGTGATGATCGTCGGCGGCACCGGCTCGCGGATCAGCTCGACGCTCTGGGCCCGCAACGAAGTATTCGAGATCTCCCGCCGCGCAGCCGACCCGGCCGCCGCTTCGCGACCGTTCGACGCCCAACGCGATGGCATGGTCAACGGCGAGGGCGCCGGCGCGTTCATCTTTGAATCGCGAGAGCACGCCGACGCCCGGGGTGCGACCGTGTTGGCACGGGTCCTCGGATTCGGCGGCGCCTTCGAGCGTTGCCGCAACGGCCGGCAGCCCGAGGGCCGGGCCATTCGCAACGCAATCGGCGCAGCGCTCCGCGACGCGGACATTCAGCCGTCGGACGTCGGCCACGTCAACGCCAACGGATCCGGCGCCGTTGCAGACGACCGCATCGAAGCGGCCGCCATCCGCGACACCCTAGCCGACGTACCGGTAACCGCCCCGAAGAGCTTCTTCGGCCACCTCGGCGCCGGCACCGGGGCCGTCGAAATGGTCGCCAGCGCGTTGTCGTTGCAAAAAGGCCTCATTCCACCGACGCTCAACTACGAGCATCCCGACCCGGAATGTCCGGTGAACGTGGTTCACGGCCGGCCGATCGAGACCGACAAGCCGATTGCGATGATGCTCAACCACACATCCTTCGGTCAGGCCGCCGCGTTGGTACTTGCCGGGAGGTAAACTGAATACTTAGAGTCTGCCCCCGAGTTCGATTGCCCCCGAATGTCGATTTCGATTCCCGACTCGCGCCGTGAGGTGTTGTGATGCGTTATGTGCATGCCACAATAGAGTTGATTAACAGGGTTGCGAAGCCACACCGGATACGGCTCGTTTCGATTGTCGTAATTGCGGCTGCGACAATGCTGCTACTCGTATCGTTCGCAACGTCGGCGGATCGCGAGACAGTTTTCGGCCCTCAATTGGGGGCCGATTATGCAAACTTCTACATTGCCGGAACAATTCTCAACTCAGCAGATCCAAGCCAACTTTATGACGTACGGCTGCAAGGAGAACTCTACCATGAATTGCTGCCGCAGGCATCTCACGAGGAAATATTACTCTATCCGTATGCGCCATTCTTCGCGGTGTTCTTGCGCCCTTTCGCATTGCTCCCTTACGAATGGTCCTATTGTGCCTGGCTGATTGTTAATTTGGCCGCGTACGCCGTTGGGTTCCTCCTCGTTTGGAAGGCCGACCCAAAGCTAAACGATGAAAGCCTCTCCGCCGCACTCTTGATCGCCCTTTCGTTCATGCCGTTCATACTTGAGGGATGGATAGGCGGTCAGTCAGTGGGGGTCATAATACTTGTCATTGGGTTCGCTATTTTCTGTCAGTCTCGAAGACGCGAAGCGCTCGGTGGATTCGCTCTTGCTGTATGCCTGTTCAAACCGACAATACTCGTACTGATTGTGCCAATGCTGATTGTCAGGAGGCGTTACAGGGCGTTGGCAGGCTTCTTTTCCGGTGCGGCTGTTATGTGTGGCCTATCGTGGCTGGCTGTTGGCGGAAGGGGTTTGACGGACTATGTACGGCTAATGCTCGTCTATGCCAAAGTCAAGAGCATCGCACCCGAGGTGTTTCAAACTCATAAATACGTCGACTTGGCTTCTTTCATGCGACTCCTGACATCGAACCAGACAACACTATTGCCAGTAGTATCAGCCGCTGTGTCAGTGGCAGTTCTTTCTGTCCTGGCCTACTTCTGGTGGACAAGCGACGGAAAGTGGTCTACCATGGAGAAGCTGGCGTGGGCATCGGCGCTAGCGTGGACACCTGTTCTTAGCCCGCAATGTGCCATCTACGACGTCACACTGCTTGTTCCCAGTACGCTGCTCATGTTCTCGGCACTATCGTGCTATGATCCCGCATGTGTCTCACAGTCCAAAGAGACTCTTAGGTCGTTGGTCGTGCTTCTCTATCTGATCTCTTGGATCACGCAACCTGTTGCAGTGGCCACTGGCGTTCAAATAATCACCATCGCAATAATTGCTATCGGAGTCTACGCATTACGCATAGCATGGTCGTCGCGGAGCGGAATCGATCCGACGAAACACGGGGGCAGACTCTAAGTATATACTCAATTTCTCTCTTGCCGACATTTCGTGGCTGCTGTTTCCCGGGGAAAACGAATTGTTGGATTCTGCCCGGCCAACAAGCCGGACGGCCCCATTTGGCAGAGCAACAAGCAAGATCTGTTCCGAGCTACCCTTCGCGCAAGTCCGGCGAAGCCGCAAGCGGCCTTGCGGTGTCGTCGCCTACTTCAGGATCTCGAAATCATCCAGCAGGATGCGGTCGCCCGGGTCGCCTTCGTAGAAGATTTTGAGATTGTCCAACACGTCGCCTTCCAGGCTGGGGCCGTTCATACCCCAACCGGCGCGGGCTTCGATCGCGCGGAACTCTACCTCGCGCCATTTGCCCTTCTCCAGACCGCCGATCCGGTAGCGGCAGTTGTCTTTGTGTCGCTTCGACCAGATCATCACCTGCACGTCGCGGGGGTTGCCCAGTGGCTTCAGTTTCAGCCGCACCGTGGTCGAATCCTTCACGGGCACGGAATAAGCCTCCCACACGGAGACGCCGCCGGGCGGAAACGCGTAGGCCTTCGAGCCGTCGACCCCGCCGTCGACCACTTTACCGCCCTTGAAGTTACCGGGGCCCCGCTCGAAATTGTGCGAGAAGCCCGTCTTGCCCGGCTCGGCGATCAGCAGTCCCGGTGTCAGCAGGGCGCTTTTCGACGGCGTGGCCTTCTTCTTGCCGGCTTTGGGGCGGCCATGGACCGGTCCGATATACTCGGTGGCTACCACCACGTCGTCGAACCAAACCTCCATCACGCGGCTATCCGGTTTGGGGTCTTTGTTGTGTCGGGCGGGTTGGTCGGTGTTGTAGTAGAGCAGCCAGAAACTGTTGATCTTCAGCTTGTCGGTGGTTCGCCAACGGATGCCCTTGAAATGACCGTGCAACTCGCCGTCGACCCAAAACGCTTGTTCGCCGTCGGCCTTGTCTGGGGCAGAGTTGGCCTTGAGCATCGCCTCCACACAATACCAACGGCCCGGTACGATCGGCTCCTGCTTGCCGTTGAAGACCGAGCCCCACTTGGTCTTCATCTCGTGCCAGTAGCTGTAGAAATTCCAGACGCCCGGCGGCGAGAACTTGCCCCAGCGGCCGGTCGGCTCGATGCCGGTGGAAAACTTGGCGTCGCCCGGCGGGGTCTCACCCGCACCGCCCTTGGGCCACGGCTTCGGTGTGCGGTCGGCCACCAGATGGACGAAATGATGGATGTAGCCGGTCTTTTCATGGAACTTCACGTAGAATCGGGCGTACATCACGTCGACGCCCGGCGGGTGCGTGAACAGGTGGCCGTTGCGGGAGATATGCAACGATCGGTTGCCCGGCGAACTGGCATGAACGTCGCCGGAGAGATCGATGTTCTCCTTCAAGTGGATGCTGCCCCAGCGCCCGCCGATCTTGTCGACCGTGCCGGTCTCGAAGTCGTCGACGAACAGCACGCGGGCGTCCTGCTCGATCCCTTCGTCGCCCGGGTAGAGCGACGCCAAGCCGCCTTGCTCGGGCGTCGGGGCCGGTTTCGTCGGTTCTGCCGCGCGGGCCATCGGCACGGATGCCAAGAGCATCCACGTCGCGACGAACCGCACCGGCCACTTCACTTCTGAACGGACCATGGCGATCACCTCCCTGGTGAGATTTCGGGGCCTAGTTCTTCGTCGGGTCCTTGATCTGGATCGCGAGGATCTCGATCACCAGATCCTCCGGCTCGGCGGCGTCCTCCTCCTTTGGCGGTTCGACCTGCGTGATCAGCAGTTCGATCGAGAGCACGTTGCCGGTCTGCGGAATGACCCGATAGGAATCGAGCCAGATGGCCTTGTCGATCTGGCCCGGTTCGCCGCGCGTACCGATCGCTCGGCGGTAGTAGCCCAGGCGGGTTTTCAGCTTGGCGGTTTCTTCGATGCGGATGTAATGAACGTCGACCGGGCCCGGCGTGACACCGCCGAGTTTCTCCGCCGCACTGCCGGGCAGACGCACGTGGAACTGGGCGGTCGGCTTGGCGTCGGGGGGCAGCTTGATCGGCAGAGACGCCTGCGGTGCGGTCGCGTCTGCGGCCGACGCCACGGCATGGAACCGGTCGCACCACGTGCGGATCGATTCCTTCGTGTACTTCTCCCATTCCTCCCTGATCTTCACGAAGTTGTCTCGCACATCCTTGGAACTGGTACGGCTGGGGGTCTGTTTGCGGACCAGCATTTTCAGCGGCGGCAGCAGGGCCGGGTCGCTGACCAGCGACTTCGACAGGCCGGCCGAGATCAACTCTTTCGGGCCGTCGTCGAACTGCTTGCGAAGGACGTCGAGCACGAGCGGCCGGATCGACTCGATCGGCATCGTGGCCGCCAGCGTCAGAACCTGGGCATCGGCTTTCTCCAGCGAATCGACCTCACCAAGCCGCTTCTGGACCGCGGCCACCGAAGATGCCGCCCACAATCGCGCGGCGATCTGATAGGGCAGGTCGGGGTCCGCCGTCGCGGGCTGGTCGCTCTCGGTGCGGGAGTAGGACGACTGCCGCGACGGGTCGACTGCCTCGGCTTCCACCCCCAACACCGCGGCCAAGGCCTGTGAACTGTAGACGATGAAGTACTCTTCCAAAGTCATCTTCGTTGCCTTGGACGTCTCCTCGCGTTGGTAGAGATAGAGCTGCGCCTCGATGTTGTCGGGATGTCGCTCATGAATCAAAGGTTGGAAGCTCTCGCGTTGTAGCAGCGGGGTGTCCGGCTTGGCGAGATACTTCGCCAGCGCCAGCCGAAACTTGGCCGAAGCAATCGGCTCGGCGGCCTTGAACGCTTGTTCGCGCAATTCGGACGCCGTTACGGCCGGTGTCGTTGGCGTGTCGTCGGGTGTCTCGTCGTCGGGTGTCTCGTCGTCGGGTGTCTCGTCATCGGGCGCCGCGTCATCGGGCGCCGCGTCATCGTCGCCTCGCATCTGCTCGGCGGTGGTTATCGCGAGGAACAGGATCCGCTCGTTCTCCAGGCAAGGATTGGCGGCCAGTGCTTCCAGCGTGATCTTGACCGCCGCCTGATCGTCGTCGGTTGGGATCCGGCCGGCTAGAATGTCTTGCAGTATCTCCCGAGCCCTGGTCGAGCCGTTGGCGTCCAGGGCGGCGACGACGGCCTCGATGAGTTTCGGGTCGCTACGTCTCGGACGGGGACGGTGCCGCGGGTTGGTGTCGTCTTCGGGCGGCTCCACTTCCTTCTCGGGTGGCGGCAAGATACCGGCCAACAGACCCGCCGCATTGCCTGCCATGGCCTTGCCCGCGAAGGGTTTACCCAGCAGGGCCACGGCCTCGATTAGCTTCGCATCTTCCTCCTTGCGAGCGGAGTAGAAGTGTTCCTTCTTCCACTGGGCAAGGTCCTCCGGGCGCTCCTCATCCTCGGCGTTCTCGTCGGCCGGTGCGGTGGGGGCGTCGTCGCCTGCCGTATCGTCGGCAGTCGTATCGTCGGCGGTCGTATCGTCGGCGGTCGTATCGTCGGCGGTCGTATCGTCGGCGGTCGTATCGTCGGCAGTCGTGTCGTCCGTAGTCGTATCGTCGGCAGAATTGTTACCGGCATCGGCGACATCGGGTGTCGGCTTTCTGGGCGGCATGGGGCGAGGGGCCGGCTTGTCGTCGCCCATGTAGCCCCAAATCGCCAGCACCAGTACGGGGACGGCCACGCCCGCGGCGATCCCGATCTTCACCCCCGTCGGCTGCTGCTGAAACCAGGAGCCGGAAGATTTCTTCTTTTTCTTCGGCTTCGGAGCACTCTCGCCGCCAAATGCGTCGGACATGGAAATGTCTCCGGGAAAGGAACTCGGCCACGGCCCATCTAACTCAACCGTCTATTCTCGCATACTTTGCGGAGAAAAGCCAGCCGGGCCAAGCCCATTCGCCGCCACCACGCCGGCACTTGCGCCAAGGCGGCCGCGGCGATCACGACCAACGGCGGCAGCGAGACGGCGACGCCGATCTGGCTGTGGAATACGCCCGTCGCCACGATCGCCACCGTCGCCGCCAGCCAGCAGCCGAATAGTCGCCAGATGGGCGTCGCATGGTGTCCGCCGTGCAGCCCGAGGGCCGCGGTCAACACGGCCAGCGGCGTCCACGGCAGCCCGGCCGTCGCCAAGCGGCCGAGCGTGTGCGTCAGGGAACCCGGCCAACCGATCGCTGTGCCCGTGGCGATGTGCGAGGAACCCGAACACCAAAGCCAACTCTCTGGGGCCACAGAGCAGCCGACGGCCAGCAGCCCGAACAACGCCAGGCCGGGCAAGTGAGCAAAGAACCGCAGCGAGCGGGTGTCGACGCACAGCAAGGCAAACGACAAGCAGCCGGCCCCGATCAGGACCGGTCCGGCCACGCCGGCCAGCAGCAGCGAGGTGCCGGTCGCTGCGTAGAAGAGCAGTCGGGGCCATGGCCGATCGACCAACGGCAGGCGGCCGGGCACGTTCGCCACGGCAAAGGCGGCCATGGCCGTTGTCACGCTCAGGCAGAGGAGCATCTCGGCCGGTGCTATCCGACCGGCCAAACCACCGAAGCAGGTCAACAGGGCCAATCCGGCCAGCGTACCGATACGACGACCCAACCATCGGGCCGCCAAGGCAGCCAGCAGCAAGGCAACCGCCGTGGAGGCGGCGGCCGAAGCAAGGCACCCCGGCAGATTCGCCCGGCCGTCAAGGGCCGCCACCATCGATCCGACGCCCGCAAGTACCATCCCGCCGCCCAGCAGCAACGCGGCGCCGGACAGCGTCAGCCGTAGTGTTTCCGTGCCGCCGGCCAGGAAACGCCAGTGGACCGGAGTGGTCGGGATTGCAGGCTTGGACATGTAGATACTGTTCTATTCTGTTCTGTTGTGGGGTAGATTAGCGTGGTGTGTGGCGGTTGAGGGAATTGTAGCCGGGTGCTACGACGGGGCCGAGAGCAGTTTTCCGCGTCGGGTGGCAGTCTTGCCGACCGACACGCTATAATGATAGTGTCCGGTTGGTACGGATCGTTTCACCACTCACCCTTGTCTACATCATGCAAACCACCTACTTGCCCATCGCTCTGCCGTCCCTGATGGTTCGGCTCGTACTATGCACGATTCTCGTAGTGAGGGCCGGCGCATTTGCTGCCGAGCCGTTCGACCAACGGGTGCAGAAATTGATCGAGCAACTCGGCGACGACGACTTCTTCGCCCGGGAACGGGCCCAGCGCGAGTTGGCCGATCTGGCGTTCGAGGCGTTCGAGGCCTTGGATGCCGCCAGGAACCACGAAGACCTGGAGATTGCCGCCCGAGCCCGACGCGTGCTGCAATCGATGAAGGTGCAGTGGACCACTCGCGACGATCCGCCCGCCGTGCAGAATCTGCTGGCAGCCTACAAGGACCTGAGCACGTCGGAGAAGCGAGCGCGGATGCGGGCGTTGGCGGAACTGCCGGACGGGCAAGGCGTCGCCGGGCTCTGTCGGGTGGTCCGCTACGAGAAGTCGTCGGTGTTGTCGAAGGCCGCCGCCCTGGATCTGCTGGGCATGGTGCCGGATGACGCCGCGCTGCCGAAGAACCTGGCCGAGACGTTGCGCGAGCAGCTCAACGTCAGTCACCGCCCGGCCGCCTACTGGCTGATGGCGCGGATCCAATTCGACGCCGATCCGGCCGCGGCTGCCGACCGGTGGGGTAAGCTCGTCGAGGCGGAGAACACTCGGCTGAAGAACACGCCCGAACGAACGAGCGACCGAATCGTTGCCGCGCTGGTCCGTATCCAAGTCGAGGTGCTCAAGCGACTTCAGCGCAACGACGAGGCGACCGCTGCCATGCGGCGATTGCTCGCGCTGGAGCGAGGCAATCCGGAGACGTTGGCCAAGCTGCTCGATTGGCTTGTCGATCAGAAAGCCTGGCCGGAGATCGACGAGATTGCCGAGCGGTTCCAGTCGCATTTCGCCGGTCGCCCGGCGTTGCTCTACACGGTGGCCCAGGCACAGGCCGAGCGGGGTGATCCGGAGCTTGCCGAGAAGACGGCCGCCCGGGCGCTGGCTTTCAACCCCGGCAGCGATTCCGGACCGTTGACGATTCACTACACGACCGCCCGAGAACTGAATTCGCGAGGGCTGACCGAGTGGGCCGAGCAGGAATGCCGGCACGTGCTCCTGACGGGCGCGGCCAAGGAACCGGTCGTGCGGCTTGCGTTGGGGCAGTTGCTTGCGTGGCTGGTCGAGCGAGAATCGTGGAAGAAGATCGACACCTTGGGTTCCGAACTTGAAACGCGGCTGGGCGACAATCCGTTGTTGCTCTACACGCTCGCCCAATCCCAAGCCGAGCAGGGCAACGCACAGCAGGCCGAGCAAACCGCACAACGGGCGCTGGAACTTCACCCGGGTAGCCAGCCCGAACTGCTGCTGAAGCATCTCGCGATCGCCCGCGTGTTGCGCGACCGCAAGCTGTTTGCCTGGGCCGAGCGAGAGTTGCTGCGCGTGATCGACGTGGAGAAAGAAGACAGCGGCGCCCTGGCCGAGTTGGCCGATTGCCTCGCGCAGCGCAAGGCGTGGCCCGAGGTGCAAAAGCTGGCCAAGCGGTTCGCCGAACGGTTCTCCGAAAACGTGCTGCTGCTTTACATGCTGGCCCAAGCCCAGGCCGAACAGGGCAGTGCGGAGCAGGCCGAGCAAACGGCACAAAAGGCGCTGGGACTCAGCCCGGGAAATCACGTCGAGGCGCTCTACGAACACTTGAAGGTCGGCCGGCTGCTACGCGCGCGGGGGATGTTCCCCTGGGCCAAGTTGGAGTTTCGGCACGTCGTCAAGTCGGGTCAGCCGGGCGATTCCGGGGTCGTCTCCGCACTATACCAACTGGGCGAGATGCTCCACGACCAGGGTGAAGATCTCGAGGCCGGGCTCGCGCTGCAGGAGTTGGTCGACGGTGTAGCAAAGCGTCCCGGCCGCGTCCAACTCGACCCGGCGGAGTTGGCCACCTTTCGCGCGCGGGCCTCCTACTTCCAGGCATGCCATTGGCAGAGCCGCAAGGACACGGCCAAGCAGCGGCAATTCCTCGAAAAGGCACTCCAGGCCGATCAGGCCGATCTGGACGTGCTGATCGCCTGCCACCAACTGCCCGACGAGACACCCGAGTTCCGTGCGAGGATCCAGAAGCTGATCGTCGACGCGACGGCCGGGCTTCGCGCGGAGATCGCCGACGCGCCGAATGACCCTGCCGGCTATAACCAGTTCGCCTGGCTGGTGGGTAACACCGACGGCGACCTGGAAGAGGCTCTGCGATGCTCCCTGAAGTCGGTCGAACTCAGCCCGAATTCCGGCGGATACTACGACACGCTGGCTCACGTCCATTACGCCATGGGCCAGTACGACAAAGCCGTCACGGCCCAGACAAAGGCCGCCCGGTTGGAACCCCACTCGAGCGTCATCCGCCGGAAACTGGAGGAGTTTCGCAAGAAAGCGGAAGAGAACAGGAATCAATGAACACAAGAACCGTCAACTCAGTCGAACTCGCGCTGATCGACCGCGGAACCGGACCGGCCGTCGTGCTGGTCCACGGCTTTCCGCTGGACCATAGTATATGGAACGAACAGATCGACGTGCTCGCGGCCGACCACCGCGTGATTGCACCCGACCTGCGAGGGTTCGGCCGTAGCGGCGTAACCGACGACGACACGATTACCATGCAGCGGCTCGCCGACGATCTGGCCGGACTGCTCGACGCACTGGAGTTGCACGAGCCGATCGTGTTCTGCGGGCTGTCGATGGGCGGCTACGTGGCGTTTGAGTTCCAGCGGAAGTACGGCGATCGGCTGCGAGGACTGATCCTCTGCGACACGCGGGCGGCGGGCGACACGGCGGAGAAGGCCGTCGGACGTCGCGAGATGGCCGAGCGTGTGTTGCGAGAAGGCCCGGAACCGCTGGTCGACGCCATGACGCCGCTGCTATTCGCTCCCGAGACGGTCGCGAACCGCCCGGAGTTGGTCGAGTCGCTATTGCGCGTGATGCGCGGCACGGACCGCCGCACGATCGCCGCCGGGTTGCGCGGCATGGCCGACCGCCCGAACGCCACTTCGGCATTGCCCACGATCGATTGCCCCACGCTGGTCCTGGCCGGCCGATTCGACGTCCTCACGCCGCCGGAAGAGATGCGAGAGATCGCCGCAGCGATCCCCGCGGCCCATTACGTCGAGATCCCCGCCGCCGGCCATATATCGCCCATGGAGAACCCGGCAGAAGTCAACGCGGCGATGCTGACGTTTCTAGCGGGGTTGTAGACCCACCGCCAACCCCGTTTAGCGGCCGGGCTTGCCCGGCGTTTCTGCATCCCAGACCAACACCACCCCAACCACAACGCCGGGCAAGCCCGGCCGCTAAACGGGGTTGGCGGCTTGCTTCAACTGGGCCAGTTCGTCGTCGCGGCGGTGGTAGCCGGTCGCTTCGATCAACGACTCCGCCGCAGCAACGCGTTGCCGGGCATCCTCCGGGCGGTCGTCGTCCAAGTCCAGCCAGGCCCGGGCGAGATGGACGTCGGTCATGTGCAGTTTCATCTGCCCGGCCGGGTCGCGCGTAGCAATCGCCATCGCCTCGTCCAGATCGGCCCGCGCCGCCTCCCGTTGGCCAACAAACCGATAAAATTCCGCCCGCCCAAGCAGCCCGTGGGGAATGTGCTCCTGCGAGCCGGCTTGGCGGAGTGTGCCCACGGCCGTCCCGAAGTGCGAGCGGGCCTGCTCCAGCGCGTCCGCCCGGCCCGCCTGTGCGGCCATCAGCCCAGCCCGGGCCAGGGACAGGTGGTCCAGGCCGATGTCCAGCAGATTTCGCTGCGTGGTCGACCACTTGAGCGTCTGAGCCGCCCGGTTGAGCACATCCTCACAACGACCGCGGGTCAGCAGTAGATCGCAGTATCGATAGGCCTGCAGCGCGTAGAGCAGCGGGTACTGCGGCTGAAAGTCTTTCTGCATCTGCTCGGTCTGGCGGAAAAGGTCCTCGGCCTGAGCGAGCCGACCGGCCTGGTGCAGCACGTCTGCCAGCGTCGTCCGCATCGCTATCCGCAGGAACACATCCTTGTCACGGTCGGCGTAGTCGACGGACTGCTCGGCCGATTCGATCGACTCGTCGATCCGGCCGAGTATAAGCTGCAATCCACTCAGGTTGCCGGTCTGCTGCGCGGCGTTCTTCCAGGCTTCAAGGCGAACGTCAGCATCTAGCCCGGCCTTCATCGGCTCGACGGCTTCGGCCAATCGGCCGACGGCCTGCAGATAAATGCCCGCCTCGTTGAGCACGAAGCCCTTGTCGGCGTCGGAGAGGCTGTCGACGGGGGCCGACCAGCGCGCGGCAAAGAAGCCCGACAGGACAGCCAGTTCCGAGCCGAACGCGCCGAGCTTCCTCCAACTGTACCCTTCTTCTCGACGTTTGATCCGGGACCAGTAGACCTCGTCGAATGCTACCGGATGTCGGCCGGCGGCGCAGCCGTGGATTACGGCGGCGAACAGGGGGGCCATCTCGTCGAGCGTGTCGGGGAGTTTCTTCGGGCAGCCGGCGCCGCGGTAGTAGTCGAAGAGGCGGTCGTGGCCGAGCCGCCATGCGTCCGGGTTCTCGTCATGCAGCTTCAGGCCGAAATGCTCGCGGACCCAGGGATGGGCGTCCAGCGTGTCCGGCTCGGACTCTTCGGCCGCCGCAACCAGCCGGGCGTGACGCAGCCGGATCAGGGCGGTGGTCCAGTCGTCGAGCCCGTCGGTCAGGCCGTCGATGGGCGGGGCTTTTCGCAGTGCCCGGATCGCGCCGCCCCTGGCCGGACGGTCGAACAGCCCCAACATGCGGAGGATCGACCGCTCGGGACCGTCGCCCAGCCAGTCCTTGTAGGAGTCCATCACCCGCCGGGCATGGCCGCCCTGAGTGATCTCGTGATCCAGCGGCCCGATCTCACCCCGTTTGCGGACATCGCCCGCGTAAGCGTCCCGCAGCAACGTGCCCAGCAGCGTGAGTGCCAAGGCGTGGCCGCCGAACTCCTCCGAGGCGGTCCGAAGCTCGTCTTCCGGGCCCTTGACGCCGAGCGACTCAAGCAGCCTGGCCCCGTCCGCCGGTTGGAGTTTGTCCAACTCGATCTTCGGGCAGGTCGTCGATTCGTACTGGGCCAGATCGGCCACCGCTTGCCGGGTGGTGATCACGCAGAGGCCCGAGTTCTGGGCGGCCAGTTGGCGGACCAGGGTCCGCAGTCCCACGTCCTTGATGTGGCCCTCGCCTTCGCCGGGGGCGTACTGCAGCGATTCGATCCCGTCGAG
>JABMRB010000018.1 GCA_013202865.1 Candidatus Nealsoniibacteriota bacterium
AGTGTGGCCGACTCGCTCGATTTCGAGCCGTTCGACCTGACGGCCCATATCGGCACGCTTCACACGGGCAACAACGTGCTCGCGATCCACGGGCTGAACGTCGACGCCGACGACAACAACTTCCTGATCCAGCCGCGGCTGACTGCCGCCGATAGCCCGGGCGTCGAGCAGTTCTTCCTGTTCGCCACGCCCGCCGCAGCCAACCGGCCGGGCGACGTCGCGATCAACGAGATTCATCTCAACCCGGACGTCGATACCGAACAGGTCGAGTTCGTCGAACTACACAACTGGGGCAGCCGGGCAATGGATCTGTCGGGGTGGTCGTTCACCGACGGCGTCTCCTACACGTTTCCGCCGGACACGAATCTGGCGGCGGGCGGCTACCTCGTCGTCTCGCAGGACCCGGCCGCCGTGCAGGCCAAGTTCGGCGTGGCGTCGCTGGGGCCTTACATTGGCCAGTTGAACAACGACGGCGAGAAGCTCGCGCTGCGCGACGCCGCCGGTGACATGCGAGATGAGGTCGACTACCAACTCGGGTTCCCCTGGCCGACCGTCGGCGACGCGCCCGGCTCTTCCTTCGAGCTAATCCACCCGGCCATGGACAACGACTTGGGCGGAAGTTGGCGTTCGTCCGACGCCGCGATCGGCCCGACGCCGGGTGCGGCCAGTTCGGTTTTAGCGACCGTCGCGCCGCCGCAGATGCGCCAAGTCCAACATACGCCCGAGCAGCCGACCGCCGACGAGGACGTGACGATCAGCGTCAAAGTTACCGATCCCAGCGGTGTGGCCGACGTCACGCTGGCCTATCAACTCGTCGACCCGGGCAACTACATCCGGCTGGAAGACGCGGCGTACGAGACCGAGTGGACGACCGTGACGATGCGCGACAACGGCAACGACGGCGACGCGACCGCGGGCGACGACGTCTATACGGTCGTGTTGCCCGGCACGATGCAGACGCACCGCCGTCTGGTTCGTTACCGGATTACGGCCGCGGACACGACGGGCGAGCAGATCACCGGCCCTTACGCCGACGACCCGCAGCCGAACTTCGCCTACTTCGTCTACGACGGCGTGCCCGCATGGACCGGTGCCGATCGGCCCGGCGTGACCGGCGCGGTCACTTACGGCACGGACGTGATGACGTCGCTGCCGGCGTTTCACTTGATCTCTCGCGAGAGCGACGTCCTGGATTGCCAATACAATTCGAGCTACAACGACAAGGTCTTTCGTTTTGCGGGCACGCTGGTCGTTGGCGAGGAGGTCTACGATCACGTACACTACCGAATCCGCGGCGCGGGATCGACGTACGTTGCGGGCAAGAATAAGTGGAAGTTCCGCTTCAATCGGGGGCACGAGTTCCAGGGCTACGACCAGTACGGCAACGCCTGGCCGGAGGAGGTACGGACGCTCAATTTCGGGTCGCTCACTTCGCCGTGGGCACCGGCTAACCGGGGCATGGCGGGGATGGACGAGGCCCTGGCGTATCAATTGTTCAACACTACCGGCGTGGCCGCCCCGTATTTCAGTCCGTTGCAGTTTCGCGTCATCGACCGTAGCGTCGAGGCCGACCCCAACAACCAGTACGAAGGCGACCTGTGGGGGCTCTACATTGCCTTCGAGAACCCGGGCGGCCGTTTTCTCGACTCGCACGGACTGCCCGACGGCAACCTGTATCGCTTCGATTGGTCGGCGGAACTGGAGAATCAAGGCATGGCGGCAGACGGCACTCCGCTGCCGAGCAGCCTGTCGTTCGTCAACGATTTCGTCACCGCGTACAATCAGCCGCATTCCGTCGCGTGGTGGCGCGAGAACGTCGACGTGGAGGGTTACTACACCTTTCGGGCCGTCGCCGAGGCGCTGAACCATACCGACTGGACCGAAAAACACAACATGCTGCTCTTCTATAACCCGGAGACCGAGCGTTGGTCGATGCTGCCCTGGGACGTGGACCTGCTCTACGAAGAGTTCGACCGCTGGGGGCCGGACGGGATGCAGTCGCATCTGCCGTACGAGCAGTTTCGCAAGATGCTCGGGCACGAAGAACTCAACATCGAATTCCAGGCCCGCGCCCGCGAGTTGCAGGACCTGCTGTTGAACGACGACCAGGGTTGGCAAATGCTGGAGGAGTATGCCCGATACGTCGAGCCGATGGCGGCAGTGGACCGGGCGATGTGGGACTATCACCCCCGGGCCGGCTCCTGGCACGTCGGGGCCTACTACCAGGAGGTCGGTACAACTCCACGCTACCCGGCCTATCCTCGCCGGGCGATCAGCCCGGTCGGTTTCGAGGGAATGGTTAATTGGGTCAAGGAGTTCATCACCGTCGGCGGGTTCGGCGGCGATCAACTCCAGGTGTTGCACACCGACGCTGCCATCCCGAACAAGCCCACGCTCACCTTCACCGGCAACCCGGCGTTTCCGATCAACGGGATTTCGCTGCGCACGAGCCCGTTCGCCGATCCGCAAGGCACCGCTACGTTCGCTGCGATGGAGTGGCGCATTGGCGAGGTAACCGATCCGGCCGCGCCGAGTTACGATCCGGCCGCACCGATCCACTACGAAGTCACGCCCGTCTGGGGCAGCGGCGAACTCACGACCTTCGACGACGAGATCACGTTGCCGCCGCTGGCGATCGAGGTCGGCCACGCCTACCGCGCCCGGGTCCGCATGCAGGACAACACGGGCCGATGGAGCCATTGGTCCGATCCGGTGCAGTTCGTCACGTCCGATCCGAACGCGACGGCCCTGAGCAATTCGCTACGGATCACCGAGATCATGTACCATCCGGCCGAGCCCACGCCGGCCGAAGCCACTGCCGGGTTCACCGACAAGGATCAGTTCGAGTTCATCGAGCTGCACAACATCGGTGCCGTACCGCTCGATCTCAGCGACGTGGAACTGACCGACGGCGTCCATTTCGTCTTCGGCACGGGCAACGTCACCAGCCTCGCGCCGGACGGATATGCAGTCGTGGTCAAGGACGTGGACGCCTTCGCGCAGCGCTACGGCAGCGAGGTCAACGTGGCCGGCTCATACACCGTCGAAACCGAGCAACTCTCCAACGGCGGCGAACGGATCACACTGGCCGACGCGCAAGCCGGCGTGCTCTTCGACTTCGACTACAACGACGCCGACGGCTGGCCCGGCCGGGCCGATGGGAAAGGAGCGTCGCTCGTGTTGATCGCGCCAGACGACGTGCCCGACGGCGAATCGGTGCGGGCCGAGTACCTGAGCGACCCGGACAACTGGCAATCGTCCGTCGCCTATCTGGGCACGCCCGGCACGGCTGCCGAGCCGCATCAGGGTGTCGTCATCAACGAAGTGCTCAGCCATACCGACTGGCCACAGGTCGACGCGATCGAACTGGTCAACGTCGGCGGCACGACGGTCGACCTCGGCGGCTGGTTCCTCAGCGATTCTTGGGGCTGGGAGTCGAACTCTGATAACGGCGACTACAAGAAGTTCCGCATTCCCGACGACACAACGCTTGCGCCGGGGCAGTACGTGAC
>JABMRB010001058.1 GCA_013202865.1 Candidatus Nealsoniibacteriota bacterium
CAACTGGTCTCCGAGGGAGTGAAATAGGAGCTTGAATTCAATCCCCGAACCGTGTTGGACTATCGGTTGATCGGCCACGAACCCAAGCTAGGCGGTGTCCTTCCGGCAGACCCCCAGGCCGACTTCCACGCCGGCCGGTCGGCCACGGCGTTGTACGAGGTCTGGCTGAGGCCGGCCACCGGTGGCAGCGGCGGCGACGAGGTAGCCACGGCCGAATTGACGTTCACCGAACCGGGCGGCGAGAAGGCACAAACGGTTAGCCGCAGTGTACATCGCCGGGATTTCGGGTCGAAATTCGTCGCGGCCCCGCTCTCGCTGCAGGAGGCGATCATCGTGGCCCAGGCCGCCGAGGTGCTCCGCCGGTCGCCCTTCGCACGGGTCCGCCCGGACGACCCCCGCTCCATGGCGGGCGTGCTGGCGCAGGCCAAGCACGTCGACACCGAACTCTACAGCCGGCCCTCGTTTGCCCGGTTTATGTCGCTGGTGGAGCAGGCGGAGGGGGTAAAATAGGCCGCCAGGGGGGATTGCCCCGGGCCCGCCCTCGCGATACAACCTATAATTCCCTATAAGGTGGAAAGACTGCTTGCCGGGTGGATCCGGAACACGCCCGACCCTGCCGTGTGGTCTTCGGCAAGACCAACTCGATTTGCCCGCAATATCCGCCCGGCGACAAAGCCCGTCGGCGGCCGGTGCGGCCATGCAATCTACCGGATGGACCGAGGAACAATACCGATGAGATGCTCAAGATGGTGCCGCGTGGCGGCCGCTTGCATAATCGCGGGCTGGTTGGCAATGGCCGCCGGTTCGAGTGACGCCGCGGAGGAAGCTCGGCGGTTTCTCGACGGGCTGCGCGAGCTCGGCTATTACGACACGGCGCTGGATTACCTCGACTACGCGCGGAACGACTCGGCGGTCGACAAGGAGTTCAAAGACGTCATCGACTACGAGGCCGGCCTGACGCTGATCGAAGCGGCCCGACGGGGCCGGCAGACGTCGATTCGCGAGCAGCACCTGGGCGACGCGCGGACGCGGTTCGCGAAGTTTCTTGCCGAGCACGCCGAGCATCCATTGGCGGCCAGCGCCAACACGCAGTTGGCTAACCTGCTGGTCGAGCGCGGACGAATCAAGGTGGAGCAGGCTGCCAGCGACAATCGCTCGCCCGCCGAAAAGAAACAACTGCTCGAAGACGGCCGCGCGCTCTATCGCGAGGCGGAAAAGGTCTTCGACGCCCTGGAGAAGAAGTTTGTCGCGGCGCTGAAGAAGTTCCCCAAGCTGATCCCGGATACGGAAAAGAAGCTGATTGACGAGCGAGAGCAGGTTCGCAAGGACCTGTTGCAGTCCCGGCTGGCGCTGGCCTCGGTGCTGTACGAGATCTCGAAGACCTACGAACCGGGCAGCGCCGATCGTAAGAAGATGCTCATCGCAGCCGCCGAAATGTACGCCAAGTGGTACGACATGTACAGCACGCTACTGGCCGGCCTCTATGCCCACATGTGGGAAGCACGCTGCTACAAGGAACTGGCGCCGTCGGACAAGACCTACTGGGAAAAGGCCTTCGGCTGCTACGAAGACCTGCTCGACCAGCCGGACGATCCACAGCCGTTCCGCGATCTGAAGAACAAGACGCTGATCCTGTTTCTGGAAACCGCCCAGGAGAACAAGGCCCCGAAGGTTCTCCAAGATGCGATTGCCAAGTACCGGGCGTGGACGAAGGCGGCCCGACCGAACGAGGAGTCGAGCGCCGACGGCCTCGCCCTGAGATTCAACGGCGGCGACACGATCCTGCAATACGTCAAGACGCTCGAACAGGATAAGGCCAAAGAGAAGGCCGATCTGCTGCGAGTGGCGAAGATCGCCTTCATCCACGTGACCGACCACCCGGGCGAGTTCCAGAGGCAGGCCCGGGCGAGGCTCAGGTTGCCGGAATTTGCCGGTGACGAAGGGCCTGACACGGACCCGACGAACTTCGCCGAAGCATGCGACCTTGCCAAAGACGCTCTGGACCGGACCCAGGACGAGGGCCTGCCGGAAGAAGAGGTCGCGAAGTTCCGTGCTGACGCGATCCGGTTGTATCGGCTGGCCATGAAGATGCGGCCGGCCGACGTCGACCCCGAAGAAATCAACACGATCCGCTACTACCTGACGTTCCTCTACTGGGCCTCCGGCGACCTGTACGAGTCGGCCGTGATGGGTGGGTTCCTGGCCAGGAAATACCCCGCCGGGACCGGTGCCCGGCAGGGGGCCCGAATCTGCATGGCCGCCTGGCTGACCGTCTACAACGATGCCAGAAGACGGCTCAAGGCAGCACAGGCAAGCCAGGATGGGGCGGATCCCGAAGCGATCGACCGGATCGAGGCCGAGATCAAGTTCGTCAATGCGCAGATGGTCGACATTGCCAAGCACACGGCCAATACCTGGCCGGGCGAACCGGAAGCCGAAGAGGCCTGGGGGATGCTGATCCGCACCTCGCTGATCGAAGACCAACTGGACGCGGCTCGGGAGTATCTCGGCAAGATGGGGGCCGAATCGCCCAAACGCGGCGAGATGCAGTTGATGGTCGGGCAAAGGATTTGGTCAAACTACCTCGCGAAGTCCAAGATGCCCGAGGACGACGAGAATCCCCCCGATCCGGCCACGCTGGACAAGCTGGTCGTCGACGCCCGGACCACGCTCGAAGAAGGCGTGGCGCGGATGCGCAAGCCGGTCGACGACGGCGGCGGGGAAATCACTTACACGCTGGCCGCGTCCGTGCTCTCGCTGGCCCAGATCGGTCTCGGGTCCGGGCAGCCGGACAAGGCGATCCAGTGGCTGGAGGACGAGAAGATCGGCGCACTAACGCTGGTCAAGGCCGGTAGCGCCGCTACCGAACGCGGGAAGTTTCGAGAACAAACCTACAAGACGGCGTTGCGGGCTTACGTGGCCGTGCAGAAACTGAAAGAGGCCGAGGAGGCTATGAATCTCCTCGAGGAACTTGTCAAGCAGAGCGGCGACGCCGACGCCGCCAAAACGCTTACCAAGACCTACATCAGCCTTGGCAGGGAGCTTCAAGACCAACTCGAACGGCTCCGCAAGGAGAAGAAAACCGCGGAGATGGAAAAGGTTGCCGGTGGCTTCGAGCTGTTTCTCGATAACATCCTCAAACGCGAGGAAGGGAACACCTTCAGTTCGTTGCACTGGGTAGCCGAAACCTACCGCGGCATGGCCACCGAGTTCGACCGCCCCGGGAGCAAAACACCCGAACAGGCAAAGGTCTACTACGGCAAGGCCAACGCCGCCTACGACACGATCTTCAAGCTGATGAAAGACAAGAAGATCGAGGCGCCCGCCGGCGCCGTCGACAGTATCAACATTCGCAAGGCCAAGTGCCTCCGCCGGCTCGGCCGGTACATGGACGCCCTGGCAATCATCAAGGCAATCCTCCGGGAACGGAACATGGTGCTCGAGGCCCAACTGGAAGGAGCCTACACCTATCAGGATTGGGGCCGGGAGAAATCCCTGGGTTACGACGTAGCCATCAAAGGCAAGTACGAGACCAAGGGGAAAGAAAAGTATTTCTACGTCATCTGGGGTTGGGGGAAACTTGCCAAGCGGGTGATCCGCAGCAAGCCGCACAAGGCCATCTTCCACGAGGCCCGTTACAACCTCGCCTTGTGCCGCTTTAATATGGCGCTGAACCCGCCGGATAAATACAAGAACAAGAAAAGCGATTTGCTCGCACAGGCCGAGAAGGACGTGCTGATCATCCAGAAGTTGTTTCCCGACATGGGCGGCCCGCAATGGCAACCCAAATACAACGAGTTGCTCAAAGATATCCAAGAAACCCAAGGCAAGAAACGCACCGGGTTGAAAAAGCAATAACAACTTGTGAATGACGAAGCACAAACGACAAAAGCCGTCGCCGGTGCTTCTTCTTCCTTCTTCATTCGTCATTCGGATTTAGAACTTTACTTGCGAGGAGAATTCAATGAAAACGCGCTGCCTGATACTTGCCGTCGGCCTGTGCCTCTGGGCCGCCGTCGCTGCCCGTGCGTTCGACACGATCAAGACCACTTCTTCCACCTCGATCACCTGCAAGGTCACCGCCGTCAGTTGGAAGGAGGTCGGGTACGATCAGAGAGGGGTGCCCGGCTCGGTCCCGGTCAACGAGGTCTTCACCATCTTCTTCGAGGGCGAGCCGTCGAGCATGAACACCGCCCGGACCCATCTGACCAAGGCTCTCTACCAGGAAGCCCTCGACTCGTTCAATAAGGTCAAAACGGAGGATATCACGAACGAGTGGATCGCGCAGGACGTGGTGTTCTACAAGGCCTTCTGTGCCGCCAAGTTGGCATTGGGGGGCACGGGAGACGTCGTCGAAGCCGGGAAGAAAATGCTCGCCTTCGCCGGACAACACACCACCAGCTACCACTACCTGGAGGCGTGCGAAGTGCTGGGCGACCTCCTGGTGGCGGCCGGGAAGTTCTCCGCAGCCGAAGCATACTACGGCCGTGTGGCCAAGGCACCGTGGCCCGACTTCCAGATGCGGGCCCGCGTCTCCATGGGCATGGCCCTGCTGGCGCAAGGCACGGCGGCAAAGACGGCCCAGGCCGAGCAACTCTTCAACTCCGTGCTGGCGATGAACGTCGAGGGCGATCTAGCCAAAGCCCAGAAGATGAAGGCCACACTGGGTAAAGCCCGCTGCCAGGTCGACAAGGACGCCCCAGCGGCGATCGCGGCGGTCAAGAGGATTATTGCCGATGCCGATCCCGAAGCCGTCGAGATGCACGCCCTGGCCTACAACACGCTCGGCGTCGCCCTGCTGAAGGCCGGCAACGACGGCGAGGCACTATTGGCCTTCCTCCACGTCCACGTGCTCTACTTCAACGTACCCAATGCCCATGGCGAGGCACTGTTCCACTTGACCAAGCTGTGGACCAAAATGGGAAAGGCCGATCGAGCAAGAACCACTAAGAAGCTGTTGCAGGACCGCTATCCGAACAGCCGCTGGACCCAGACGGGGGGGGCATAGGCGGCCCGCAAGTGCGGCGGCCCGCCGATTCCACCTATTCGCGCTTTACGACGGCAGCCCCGCCAAAGTACACTAGAGAGTTCCGGAGTTGTGGGTGGACGCTTCCCGGGCAAACGACAAATTAGACTCAAAGAACCATATCTTAACACAAGTTTGGAGGTCATCATGCGGCGTAGGTATTCATGGGGTTTGTTGGGAACCAGCGTCTTCTCGTTCTGGCTGGTAGTTGCCGTGTTGGGTGCGCTGACCTGCCTGAGCCTCTCGGACGGCCCCGCCGCGGTGGCCGCCGACGACCCTGCCGCCGACGAGCTGGGCGATGACGGCGGAGGAGCAGACCCGGCGCCCGCCAAGGCTGCCGACCCTAAGGCCGGCGACGACGACGAAGGGAAGAAGGCGGACGAAGAGAGCGTTCTGATCTGGATGGCCCGGTCGCTCGGCTGGTTCTATAGCATCGTCTTCATCTGCCTGTCGTTCACGCTCGTGGCCCTGTTCGTGATGAACATCCTCAGTGCCCGTCGCGAGAACGTCGTCCCGGTCGCGCTGGTCGAAGGATTCGAGGCCCAACTTAACGAGAAGCGTTACCAGGAAGCGTACGAGATGGCCAAGAACGACGAGTCGTTCCTCGGCCAGGTACTCTCGGCCGGGTTGGCGAAGCTGTCGGCCGGTTACGATCAGGCGATCGAGGCGATGCAGGAAGTCGGTGAAGAAGAGAACATGAAGCTGGAGCACCGGCTCAGCTACATGGCCCTGATCGGCACGGTCGCCCCGATGATCGGCTTGATGGGAACCGTCCAGGGTATGATCGCGTCGTTTAGCGTGATCGCCACCAGCGCGACTACGCCCGCGCCGTCGGAGTTGGCCGCGGGTATTTCGACGGCCCTGTTCACGACGCTGGTCGGCCTGTTCATTGCCATTCCGGCGATCGCGGCGTTCAACATCCTTCGCAACCGGGTGGCCCGGCTCGTGCTCGAGGTGGGTATCCTCAGCGAGGGCCTGATGGGTCGCTTCTCGAGCGTCGGCGCCGGTGGCCCGCAGCCCAAGAAGTAGCTAACCGAGAAACCTTTTCGTGCCCGAAGGCTGCACCAGCCTTCAGGTAGGAGCCGCCGATGAGATTAAAAGAACGCAGAAAAGGATTGGCCGAAGCCAAGCCCGAGATGACGCCGATGATCGACATGACCTTCCAGTTGATCGCCTTCTTCATGGTGATTGTCAACTTCTCGGAGGCCGAGTCGAATGAGGCCATCAAGCTGCCGTCGAGCCAGTTGGCCAAGCCACCGGAGGGCGAGATCGAGTCGCTGGTGGTCCTGCAACTGACCAAGAAGAAGAATCCGACGGTCTTCTTCGGCGGCAGAGAGTTGCAGATAGGACAGCTCAAGTCGCAACTCTGGCTCAAACGGCGTAACATCGAGGCCGGCGGAAAGGCCGTCCGCGACGCCACCGTCGTGATCCGCGCCGACCGCTACGCGAAGACTGCCGTCGTGCAAGAGGTGATTAAAATTTGCCAGGAGGTCGAGTTTGTGAAGTTCGCCTTGCGGGCAAAACAGGGACAACGAGATACATAGAAAAGGGTTCGTGGCCGATGAGAGTCCGAAACATCCAACGTCACGGTGACGAAGAGATCGAGCTGCAGATGACGTCGATGATCGACGTCGTCTTCCTGCTGCTGATCTTCTTCATCCTGACCTTCAAGATCGTTACGCCCGAGGGTGACTTCAACGTCAAGATGCCGCTGGCAGCGCCCAGCGAAGGCAAGCCCGAAGAGAACCAGTTCCCGCCGATCGTGATCCATCTCAAGGCGGGACCAAGCGGCGTGCTCACTTCGATCGCCACCAACGAGAAGAAACTCAAGGACTTCCAGGAGTTGCACAATTTCCTTCTCGACATCGTCAACGACAACGGCGGCCCGGGATCACCCGGCGCCGAGGCCACCGAAGTAGAGTTGGACTGCTCGCCCGATCTGCACTTCGAGTACGTGATCGACGCGATCACCGCTGTTTCCGGGTTCGTCAGCGAAGAAGACGGCAAGATCAAGACCATGATCGAGAAGATCAAATTCAGCCCGCCGAGAGGGTAGCCTTCACCCGCAGCGGCCCCTACACATCCAAATTCCTCACCTCCAGCGCATGCTTCTCGATAAACTCGCGGCGCGGCTCGACCTTGTCGCCCATCAGAATGCGAAACAGGTCGTCGGCGGCCGCGACGTCGTCCATGGTTACTTTCACCAGCGTGCGATTTTCGGGATCGAGTGTGGTGATGCGAAGCTCCTCGGCGTTCATTTCACCGAGGCCCTTAAAGCGGGTGATTTGCAGGCCCTTTTCGCC
>JABMRB010001059.1 GCA_013202865.1 Candidatus Nealsoniibacteriota bacterium
GCTGTGCCCAGGCGATGCAGGCCTACGGTGCCCGGGTGTTGATTACCGAAATCGACCCGATCTGTGCCTTGCAGGCGGCCATGGCCGGCTTCGAGGTGACCACGATGAACGACGCCGCCGAGCGAGGCAATATCTTCGTCACCGCCACCGGCTGCCGCGACGTGATCCTTGCCCGCCACATGCGGCGAATGCCCAACGACGCGATCGTCTGCAATATCGGGCACTTCGACCTGGAGATCGGCGTGGCCGGGCTGAACGACTTGCCGGGCGTGACCCGGGTCAACATCAAGCCGCTGGTCGACCGTTACACGTTCCCCGACGGCCACTCGATCATCCTGTTGGCCGAGGGACGGCTGGTGAACCTGGGCTGCGCCACGGGCCACCCGTCGTTCGTGATGTCCAGTTCGTTCACCAACCAGGTGTTGGCCCAGGTTGCGCTGTGGACCCGTCCGGACGAATATCCCGTCGGCGTCCACGTGCTGCCCAAGGAGCTCGACGAGGAGGTCGCCCGGCTGCACATCGGCCAGTTGGGCGTGAGGCTCGATAAGCTCACCGAAGAGCAGGCCGAATACCTGGGTATCCCGGTAAACGGACCGTTTAAGCCGGATTATTATCGGTATTAGCGGGCGGCAATCGGTGCGGTTTCGGAACGCCACAGATTCAGGCAGTTGTTCCTCAGTGCGAGAAGCTCCAGATGATAATGGACGGTAGGGCTAGGCTGGACGAATTGTGTGATAGTCTGGGCGATCCCTACGCTCGTGGTGATCGCTACGCCGTGTTCTGTGGAGATGCGTTGTCTCTGATGGGCCGTGTCAAGCCGGATGCGTTTGACCTCACGGTAACCAGTCCGCCGTACAACATAGGCAAGGAATATGAAGACCCCCGGCCTCTGGAGGAATACCTGAACTGGTGTGAGCAGTGGATGGGGGGCATCCACCGGATCACCCACCCTCGGGGCGCGTTTTGGCTGAACGTCGGGTATCTGTCGATACCCGAAAAGGCGAAGGCGCTGCCTCTGCCGTATCTCCTTTGGGACCGCAATCCGTTCTTCCTTGTCCAGGAGGTGGTCTGGAACTACGGTGCGGGAGTCGCGGCTCGAAAATCGCTCTCACCCCGAAACGAGAAGTTTCTTTGGTATGTCAAGGACCCGGACGCCTACACGTTCAACCTCGACGCGATCCGCGATCCGGACGTCAAGTATCCGAACCAGAAGAAGAACAAGCGACTCCGCTGCAACACGATCGGCAAGAATCCTTCCGACGTGTGGCGGATCGCGAAAGTTACGTCCGGCAGGAACCGCGCCTCGGCGGAACGCGCACCGCATCCCGCACAGTTCCCGCTGGATCTGATCGATCGTGTCGTCCTTGGCTTTTCCAACCCGGAGGATCTAGTCCTCGATCCCTTTCTTGGTTCGGGGACAACCGCCGTCTCCTGCGTGCGAAACGGGCGGTTCGTTGTCGGAATCGAGATCCAAGAGTCCTATTGCGAATGCGCCGCCGACCGAATTGAGGCAGAATTACAGGCGGAGAAGTCGCGCCTATTCGTCTATTGAGGCGTCGGAGCAGCCCTCCAGCAAGGATCTGTTCTGTTCGATAATGCGTTTGAGTTTCTTCGGCAGATCCGCGCCCGCTCGAAGCAAGTCTGCAACGGTTGTGATGCCGTGATCGAGGAACTCATCTTCCGTTTTCTGGCCGACTCCCTTGAGCAAAACGACAGGCGTCTTCTTCCGGTACTCGCCCGGTATCTCCAATAGCTTGTACCGATACGCGGCCTCAGCGAGCCCCGCCATCTGCCCTGTCGGCGATCGCTGCGGTTTCCAGTCGGAGTTGTCAATCCAGCCGAACCGCAGCAACGTCACTGTCTGACCCAAGAAATTGACGGTGATATAGAAGCCCGACTTGGCCTTCTTCGCACCTCGCGTGCCCGAGCCCTTTTGAGCGTAGCTGCGGTTTCCATATATTCGGAACGCTTTCTGCCCAGACGTCTTGATCTCGACCGACTTCGCATTGTCCGAGAGACAGACCAAGTCCTTCTCGTTGCCGGCGCGCCCGCGACGCCACTTGCCGGGAAACGCTCGTTCGATCTCGCGAGTGAAGAGCACCTCAAACATGTAGCCCACCACCGTGGCCGGAACGGCCAGTTCTGACAGCTTGATACTGCTCCGTTTGGCTCCGACGGTTGTTTGCCACAGTGCCGTCCAAGCGGACAGTGCCGATTCACGAATCGTACCTGGCGACAACGGGTGGACTCGAACCAGCCGTTCGGTGGTCTTCTTCCACCCACTTCCAGCGGAACCTTTATAGGGACTGCTCATTGTCTATTGAGTCGAGGTCGATTGAGGTTGAGGTCTTCCGGAAAGAGATCGCGGGGCGAAACGCCCAGTGCTTCCGCGAGTCGGACGATGTTGTTGAGCGATATGTTGCGTTCGCCCCGCTCAACGCCTCCGACGTAGGTGCGATGTATCCCCGCCCTGGCAGCAAGCGCCTCCTGGCTCAGCCCCGACAAGCCGCGGAGTTCGCGGACATGTTCTCCGAACAGTCTGAGGATGCGATCGCGGCCCATGGGCATAGAATCCGAAATAGAAGACAATGAGTCTACAGACTATACGTAGCATTCCGCTCGTTCCCGCCACAATCGCACGGTGGTCTGGCGGGGCCATTCTGAGGAGTCATGCCCGTTGGCTGGTCGAACCGCACTGGCTCGTGTTTTCCGAGCGGCCCGTTGACACAACGTCCCGATCGCACGATAAATGAGGGTTTGCTGCCAATCTCGCGGAAGCAGCGGACGACCGTGTGTCGAACGCCCGCCCATGGAATCACCGCCAAACCACTGCTAGCACCATGCCTGAAATCCAAGCCTTTCGCGGAATTCGTTACGATTT
The DNA here is from genome assembly GCA_013202865.1 of Candidatus Nealsoniibacteriota bacterium. Classification (GTDB taxonomy): domain Bacteria; phylum Planctomycetota; class Planctomycetia; order Pirellulales; family Thermoguttaceae; genus JABMRB01. Next base: position 2,882 of record JABMRB010001059.1, read on the forward strand.
GGGACACGTCGGCTCGCTCGCCGACGTGATCGCGCCGCCTTACGACGTGATCGGGCCCGAGCTGCAGGAGCAGCTCTACAAGCAGCATCCATGCAACGTCGTGCGGCTGATCCTCAATCGGATCGAGCCGGGTGACGACGACGAAGCCAACAACCGCTATACCCGCGCGGCTCGGTTCCTGAAGAACTGGCAGTCGGAGGGCGTGCTCTTCACCGAGGCCGACCCGGCGATCTACGTCTACCATCAGCAGTTCGATCACGAAGGCACCACCTACACGCGACGCGGGTTCATGGCCCGGCTGCGGTTGTCGCGGTTCGGTGAGGGCCACGTCTTCCCGCACGAGGAGACCATGTCGGGCCCCAAGGCCGACCGGCTGATGCTGACGGCCGTCTGCAAGGCCAACCTTAGCCAGATCTTCAGTCTCTATCCCGACCCCGAAAACGAAGCCCAGAACCTGCTCGAAGACGCGATCGCCGGCGATACGCCGCTTGAGGCGGTCGACCATCTCGGCGTGACGCATCGGATCTGGCCGGTGACGGACGTGGCCGTGATCTCGGCCGTGGCCGCCGCGGTCGGACCGAAACCGATCTTCATCGCCGACGGCCACCACCGCTACGA
>JABMRB010001060.1 GCA_013202865.1 Candidatus Nealsoniibacteriota bacterium
ATCGCAAACGCTGCCTCGCGGGCCGGGCGCCCATCATTCTCCCCGATGAAGCGCCCGGCCCCGAGCTTTTCTTGCCCCTGCTGAGGAGTACCTTCGCGCCGAAACTGAACTGAATGCCACCTGAGATGGGTTTGCGTACGCTGTCATGGTCCAGAAATCAAGGCAACCCCTAACGAGAGGGGTTCTCGGCCCAATCTCCAAGAATCTTGGGCCTTTGGCCGGGGGAAGGGGCCGGAAGTGGTTGTAATGCTGCCGGTTGATGGTATATTTAGGGTTGCGGCGTTTAGGTAATCTGCCCAGTGTAGGACAGGAATGGGTGGCTACCTTTCGCCCACGCTGAGTGGTTCATTCTCTTGCATTTATGAGGCATGGCGTTTTCCGGCATGGGAAAACAATCGGTCACGCACCCGGCGGATGACGCCGCCGGACGGTCGTGCCCTCTGGTGACTTGCCTCGACTTCGATTGCGGTAGCAGTTGAACTGCCGCCCCAACATGGGTCTTGACGGACGCGGCCACCGTTACTCGGGCTCGTTGTGAGCCGACCGATCTTGCCGGGAACGCCCTTTCGAGAACATACCGTTTTTGTGTACCCACCGCGCCGACGCAATCGACGCATAGAAGACCTTCCCTTTTCCCTAGGAGAGATTTGATGAAACGCAGACTCAGATTCACGGCCTTGGCGATCGCGATGATTGCCGTAGTGTCGGCCTCAACGACCGTTGAGGCAGCCCAGTATCAGTGGGATGCTGGTGGTGCGGACGCTTATTGGAATACGCTCGAGAACTGGAAGTACCAGGGAACCGTCCCGCAATGGGGTAACCAGATTCCCGTCGACGACGCTAACGACCTGGTGAATATCGGTGGTAGCCTGACGATTGACCTCAACGGTATTGCCGTCAACCTTCCGAGCATGAGGATACTGACACAGAGCACGCTGCAGGACTTATCCGTAGGAAAAACGGCAACCATTACATGCGACACATTCCAGCCGAATGGAAACTTGGATGTTGTCATTCCGGTTGTTGCCAACACCCTCACGGTTACTGGCAGTACTACAAAGTACTACGATTCCATGAATGTCGAAACGATCGACATTACCGCGGGAAACCAGTACTTCTACCACGACATTTCCGCCACGGTGGAAACCAAGTTTACAGGCGTGAGCTTTTATTCTCCGATTGGGAGATTGCTGCCTGATCCTGTAACGCCCGGGGTGTATCCCACATTGACTACTCCAAGTTTGCAGGTCAGCGGTTTGCGTGGCAATTTTTTCGCCGAAGGTACCGTGGATACTTCCGCAGTGGCCATTACTACCGCCTTTAAGTATCACGTCAAACGCCCCGACGCCCTCGGTGATGCGGCAACAACAGTCACCATCTCCAATGCCGGGTACCTCGGGCTGGACGTTCCCTTAGCGGCCTTCCCGCAGGTTACCGCCGGCGCTTACGGCATCCTCGCCGGCAACATGACCGGTGCGACCTTTGGCGACGGTGGCAACGTCACGCTGCAGGAAAACTCCGTGTACGTGCCTCTGGTTGCCCCGACGATACCTCCGACGCAAGCCAGCGCCGGCATCGGGGCCATCGTCTGGGAAGGCATGAACCCTGCCAAGGCCGTCTATACCTCGGGTGACGACGGCACGTCGATTTTCAAAGGGCCTGCCATAGGACACTGGTCTCCCAATGTGGCTAGCAACTTCACGGTCCAAGCGATTTCCGGATCGGGTGCTGTCCAGTTCCTGGTTGCCAATTCACGCGAAACCTGGGCTAACCCGAAAATCGGCGGAAACACCACCTGGATCGGTGACGACAATGGCACGCCCGGTGACAATAGTGACGACGTCTTATCCGCCACAATTACCGTGCAACCCCACGCCGAAGCGGGGCTCTGGCTCGATTATGCCCTGAACGAAAAAGTGGATTACAGCGAGGCCGACAATTCGTACGTCACCACGTTCGACGTGGTTGGCCGGGTCGGCGCTGAAACCGGCAGAACCCTCTTTTTTGGTGGTGCGAACAGGGAATTGGTTCGTGCCGAACAGACGCTCAATATCTCCAACGGCACTGTTTCCGGCGGCAACCACTGGAGCAATTGGTACCTCGGTGGCAACATGCATGGTAAGATGTCACTCACCAACTGCCTATTGTCCCCTGTGCCAACCGGCCTGGGCTTTGATGCGGATGACGGCTACCTGTCATTTCATGAGACCGTCGTCCTTCAATTGGGGAACCAGGCCTTTCTGGAACCGCTGGGCGATCGCTTCAGCTATGACGCCGATGGCCGAATGGTCATCTTGCTGGGTAACAACGACATCCCCGCGATCGATTACGCCGCCAATCCCGTCATGGCGGACCTGCTGATAAACGCTGATATCACGCATTCCAGCTATGGCGTCACCCGCCTGGCCACGGATCTGAAGATCGGACATGGCAAGTACCTCTACAGCTCGTTTCATCAGACCAACAGTAATGGCTTCGACACAACCACCGGTGCCAAGATTGTCCCCGCGGGCAATGCACCCGTTGGTGTTCAGTCGACCCTTGGCTTTGCAGCCACCGTGTCGGACTGGAACCTCAATGTGGAAATCGACGCCCCGGGCGCTATGGTCATCGCCGGTACGACCGACCCCGATCGAATCCTTTACGGCAGTTGGGGTTTTTCAAATGTCCCGGCAGACAAAATCGTCAATTTCAAACAGACCGTCACGGCCGACGGCATCAATATCGAGTCGGGCGGACTGACGATCTCAGGCGCGACCACCAAGCTCGTCAGTGCCGGTGCGGCCGTCCCCTTCTTGCTCAACTTCGATTCGATCGACGCAGCAAGACTGCTCATCCAGTCCGGGGCAATCGACGACGACAACCCGGTCGTCATCACCGGTAACGCCGGCGCGAACATGCACCTTAGCGGTACGATGGATCTGTCGAATACCACGGTCATCGCCAACGCCGGCCTGACCAAGATGACCGCCGGCGGCAACAACTCCGTGCTCGTCCTCGGCAACCTGGACATGAACACCGAGGTCGTTTACGGCTCCAACAACGGCACCGCCCATCTCGAGGTGACCGGGCGACTCTCCGGCACCGGCGTCTTCACTAGCAACAGAACCAACAACTCAGCCCTGGTCAAATCCACCGGTACGGTAGCGCCGGGAGACGACGGCGTCGGCACGCTGAACCAGTGGGGGCGGCAGATCCGCCTGGAAGACGACGCCACCTTCGAGATCGGCTTCCTCGATCCGGCCGGTGAGGCTGGCACCGGATGGGACCTGCTCTGCAGTGGCGACCTCCTCGATTTCGATGTTGATGACAGCGACGCCGGCATTATCAACATCGCGTTGATGGACGCCGGAATGACCACGGACATCCTCGACACCCAAGAGTTTGCCGTGGCCGCTCGCGAAAACGGCACGATCGACACGCCGGGTGACTGGAACTTCATCGC
>JABMRB010001061.1 GCA_013202865.1 Candidatus Nealsoniibacteriota bacterium
CGATCGGACAGCTTGTAGATCACCTCCAGTGGTACGTCGACGACCTTCATCGAGACCAGTCGCTTGGGCTCTTTGTCCTTGATGTCCTCACGACCGTCGATGGTGAAGAGAAAATACTCCGAAAGGCCCTGCTTGACGACTTGCCTTAGGTCTTCCCACGTCTTGGCGTCGGGAAAGCGGAACGGTGACTCATCATCGAAGGGAATGCTCGATTCGTCCACGGAATGAAGAGCGTCTAGGAACCGGCTGCGTATCTGTTGTCGTTCGCCGTCCGACCGCTTGCCATAGGACTCGGGTGGCGGTCGCGTTGCCAGATCGGCGATCTTCTCCACCAGGTTGATCGTGCCCACCACCATCCGTGTCTGAGCGTTGTCGTAGAGTTCACCCGAGTTGTTGAACACCCGAACGTACCCGGTCAACCGCAGCTCCGTCTCATCCTGGTTGGCAATCCCCACATAATCAGCCTTCCAGGTGATGCCGCTGGTAAAGTAGCGGATTTCGACCGGCAGCTTGCCCGCCATGCCGCTCTTGATGTTCCACTGCAAGGCGTCGTTACGACCCGCGGGGAACGTGGTGTCGATCAGGTCGACCTTGTCCTGATGGTCGAGGATGCGGAAATCGATGCTCGTCGGGTCGATCAGCGTGTTGGCCCAGGTGAACTGAATACGATTGATCCCCGGCTTGACCGTCAACAGCCGGTGCTCCCGGACCATAGTGATGTCTTCGGAGTTGTAGATGGTCAACTGCGTGGCTTCGCGGCGGGGGACGGTGACCAGGTTCACGTCGGCCAGGACGTGGGACGTGAGGGCGGTTAGCAGCGCCAATGACAGCCAGAATATGCGTTGTTGCATGGATCGTCTCCGGTTCATCAATTGTACTTCCCCCAGTTTGACGATCCACCTGGCGGAATGGTTCCGGCGGTGACATCCGGGTTTTGGCGGGCAGAAGGACATCGCCCGGGTCAGCCGGATGAGATGCCGTGTACCCGGGCGGCCACAACGTCGAAATCCGCGATCATTCGACTCGCCTGCTGCCCCCACCCGCAGGGGGTTTGCTGACGAGCTTGTGGCGAAGGAAGCTGTGTCAAAAACCTCTGCCGGCACGGGTTTACGGGGTTTTGATTTTGACACGGCAATCTCGGACTCCCTGGACAGGACTTATGTGCCGGATGAGGGATTGCGGCGTTTGCGTCGGGAAAGGAACGATTCTGGGAACTCGGTGTCGGGTCGTTGGCGTCAGGTTCGGCGTTGTGCAAACCGCGTTGGACTTGGTAAAATCAGTCGTTGTTCAAGCCATATTCCTTCGGCACGTCGGAGGGACGGTAAGGATGAGAAGAACTTGTGCCGTATCTCTGGTCTTCCTACTCATTGAGGCCTGCGACGTTTTCGGCGCGGAGCCGCGGGGAATCGCCGACATACTGAAGTCCTTGGAGGGCGCAGGCACACCGTTTGAGGCGATCTGCGACTTACGCTGCTTGGAGTACCTGGGGCTTGATGCGGCCCCGGCCGTTCCACACTTGATTCAACTTCTGGACGCCCCGGACAAAGGAATTCGTGCCGCCGCGGCAGATACCCTGGGTGCAATCGGCAAGGATGCGACGGCGGCAATTCCTAAGCTTGTCGAACGGCTTGGTGAGGGTGATCTTCCCAGGATATCAACGGAGTTGCCAGTAACCGACGTGGGCGCCCACGCGGCCTTCGCCCTCGGCACGATGGGCAAAGACGCCGTGGCGCACTTGACGCCGTGCCTGACGAATAAGCGTTCGGCGGTGCGATCGAATACCGTGTGCGCCCTAGACATGATCGGTCCCGATGCGCATAGCGCCGTAACGTCCTTGATTGGACGATTGAAGGACCGCGACTGGTTGGTGCGGCAGTGCGCGGCCCAGGCACTCGGTAGCATCCGTTCGAGACCAAATCGAGCCATCCCGGCGCTCGTCGAGAGTCTGAAAGACAAGAATTTCAATGTCCGCCGGTGTGCGGCAGCCGCCCTGGGCGCGTTCCGGCCGACCACGCCTACAGCGCTTGAAGCGCTGAGTTCCGCGCTGCACGACGAAGAAGGCAATGTACAGCACGAGGCGGCGGAGGCTCTGGCAAACCTCGGCAACGAGGCCGTCCCGGCGGTCCCGGCGCTCGCGGACGCCCTGAAAAGCCGAGAGATGTATATCCAAGGTCATCCAGGCCATTTTCGGCCGGTCGCCGAAACCGCGGCGCGGGCACTAGGAGCCATCGGGCCGCCGGCCACGAACGCCATGCCTGCACTTCTCGATCTCGTCCGAGACAGGAACCGCACCTTCCAGGGATTTACTCCTGGGGACAATCGCGACAATTACGAGGCACGCGGTGAAGCAGCGATCGCAGCCGCCAGGATCGACCCGCAAAGCGACGAGGTGGTCCGTGTTCTCGGTCAATCATTACAGTTCGACGTGCGGATTAGACAAGAAGTGGCCATCGCCTTGGCCTTAGTCGGGCCGAAGGCCCGGGGCACCGTTCCAACGCTCATTCGGTTGAGCAAGCCGGATAGGCGGTTTTGCCATGACTTGAACTGCGCGTGTGCGGCGGTCGCAATCGAGCCGGACAATCCACTGGCGGTGAGAAGAATGCTCGATTGTTTCCCACCGGTCCCCGGCCCGTTCGATGACGACGATTGGGCCCTACTGCGTACTGCGCTGGCAAGGGCGGGCGCCGCTTCGCGTCCGGCGATTCCCGTCCTGATCCGGCTGGTTGAGGATGTATTGAAAGATCAAGAGAACGCCGCCCGCACGCTAGCCACTTTCGGTCCCGAGGCCCAAAGTGCAATCCCCGCCCTGCTCGATCTTCTCACCAGTAGACAGGAGCATCCGCGACAGGAGGCCATTGAGGCGCTGCAGCAAATCGCGTCCGAAAAATCCGTTCCGCTGCTGGCAGCCCTCAAGGACCCCGATGCCAATGTTCGCTCGGGCGTCGTTGAAGTGCTGGGGTACTCTCCGCGTGCTCTCCCCCTGGTGATGAAGGGGCTTGACGACCCTTCTGCCCGGGTTCGACTGGCAGCGCTGATGTCGTTGGCTAAGCTCGAAAGCAGCGCCGCACCGGCAGTTCCGCAGATTCGGAGACTGTTGCAGGCGGATTCCCGCGCCATTCGGGAAGCGGCGGTCATAGTTCTGCAGAAGGTCGAGAAGCGCTGAACATCGCAGTGATGCTTACTGCCTCAGCCGTTTTCTTCCCTTGTCTCATCTGCTCGTCACACGAGCGAGGTTCCTCGGAGGCGTCAACAAACGTATAGCGTTTTATCGACCATGGCTACGCCACGATGCGATAAAACGCTATACGTTTTCGACACACAGGTCCGAGCCACTACATAGAGGGGTGGCAGCCGATTCCACGTGTTTGTCCCGAACGGCGACCGCTTGCCCTTTCGCTGGTTTGGGCCAATACCCCCGAGCAGCTACGGGGTTAAACCGAACTTGGGCCTGGTTCAAACTAGGGTAACAGAATCTGGGGCTGAGTGGCGGAAAATTGGGTTTGGAGAAAACGCCTGTTTCCCCCAAACTGGGTAGCTTTTGCAAAAGGAACCCAGTTTCACGGAGGAAACAGGCATGGTGTGCCAGTGTAGCATCCCGGATGTTCGTCCACAGCCCGACATCAAGGTTGTCCCCGATAACCCACCCGGCCCGGCGATACCGCTTTGTCCCGCCAAGGCAATAACGCCCCCTGAGCGGCAACAATTGGCAATTCAGGCCTTGGCAGGCACCGAGACGGTCAGCCGTTTGGCCGGAGAGCACTCGGTCAGCCGCAAGTTCGTCTATCAGCAGACGGCCAGGGCTGAAGAGGCCCTCGACGCCGCCTTCTCGCCC
>JABMRB010000111.1 GCA_013202865.1 Candidatus Nealsoniibacteriota bacterium
CCTTGAATGGCCGCGCTGGGGACGGGGCCGCCGGGGACGTGGAATGTCTGGTGGATCTGGCGGCCGAGGTCGTCGTATTGCATTCGGGTGGTTCGGCCCAAGGGGTCGGTCACCGCGACGACCTGCCCGGCGGCGTCGTAGACGGTGAAGGCGCTGTGGCCCCGGTCGCCGACAACCGAGCCGAGCGCGTCGGTCGCGCTGAGCAGGCGGCCGCGCTCGTCGTAGAGCATCCGGAGAGCGCACTGCCGTCGGGGTCGGGTGCGGTCTGGTGGGTCTTTCGGCCGAGGTTATCGTAGACGAAGGGGCAAGGTCTGTTTGATCTTCTGGCCGAGCAGATCGTACTCACGTCCTAGCTCATCGTTTGCAGGTTCCGCGGCCACATCCATCGGACGGGACTGCGGATGAGCGCTGCCTCTGGTGCCACCGCGGCAGGCTTTCGAGGGTTTCGGTAGCTCGATCCCACCGAAGACCACAAAAGGACACGACTTCGTATACTAGAGGGGGTTCGTTCAGCTTAATACGCACCACCCATACGGACTGAAGCAACCCTGCCGATTCGGAAAGAATCCTGTCTATTGTTCAAAAAAATCCTTCTCTATCATTCAAGAAAAACCTTGTATATTCGGGAAATCCTTCTATTCAAGCAAAAAGAGCGTGAATATTTTCCGCGCACTCTATTGACAGAATTTCAAAACGCATCAGATTATAGTCACGTTAGCTTGAACTTTTCCTCGGCAGCGTGGGGACCGGTTTCTCGGTTCCCGCAGCGCCAATTCTGGACGTCGCAAGCCATGAGGCAACACGGCAACAGAGTCGGAATTGATGCAACCTGCGGCTGCGTACGCGAAAGCCACGCGGGTCGTCGGTCTGCTGAATTCTTCCGGCCACTTGCGACGCGATCTGATCCGGCGCTCCATGACCGCTCTTGTTTGTGGTCGAGATCCGTCGGCAGTTCTTTGTTTCCATTGCCTATTCGTTCACCCTATTCCACTTGCGGAGAGAAATCATGAGACAACTTTGCACACTGATGTTGGTATTGGGCCTGCTGCTGGCTTTCGGCGGCACGGCACAGGCGGCCGTGGTTTTGGGCACCGGCACCGGCGCGTTGCTCGGCGGCGACCTGACCGACCCGGAAAACGACGGCGACCCGCAGGCCGACGTCAACTACAACTGGGTCGGCATCACGTCGACCAACGAGCCGGGATTTGGCGGAGGTGAGTTTTCCTACAACATCTTCGACAACCAGGTAGGCGGTGGAGCCGCCAAGTGGTGCTGCGACGGCGTAGGCGGAGACGGCCACCAGGTGACGGTCGAGTTCGACACCGCGTACGTGCTCACCCATTTCACGGCCACTTCTTCCAATGACACGCCCGGGCGAGATCCGTCGGTTTGGGAGATTCAAGGTTCCAATGACGGGGTGAGCTTCGACACCATTTTCAGTATGGACAACCCGACGGCGGCGGTCTGGAACGGCGCGCGGAACCAGGTCGTCCTCTTTGAGGCCGGCTCCGACTATCCCATGCCGAGCGAAAGCTACCGATTCCTTCGATACGACGTGCAAAACACCGAAATGGGTGGCGGTGCCCACGCCTTGAGCGAACTCGAGTTCTTCGGGATTCCGTTCGTGACGAAGAACATGACGTGGACCGGCGGTGCGGCCGGCGACTGGGGTACGGCCAACTGGTCCGGCCCCGGCATGCCCCCGCCCGACTATCCGATGGCCATGTATCCTGCCCCTCCCAATGAAGAGTTCGCCATCGCGGCGGTCATCGACACGGCCGGCGCCGTGGTAACCGTCGAGGCAAACCATTCGGCCGCTGCGCTGACGCTCACCGGTGCGCAACTGACTATCGGCGCGGGCAACACGCTCACGGTGACCAACGGCGTGGCCGCCGACACGGGCACGATCGCCTTCGGGGCCGGCGCCCAACTGGTGGCCGGCAGCGGTTCGATCACCGCGGTGACTACCAACGGAAGCAACACGCTGGATATCGGCGGCAATATGAGCGTGGCCAACTGGACCGACGGCGCCGCCGGCACGTTCACCAAGGCAGGTAACGGAATGCTCAGCCTGGACAACTCGGGCGACACCATCGACCTGGACAACACGACGCTGAAGATCAGCGGCGGCGGGCTGGCGTTTCGTGACGGCCCCGATCCCTTGGGCGGGGCTGCCCAGCCGGTCCAACTCGACGGCGGTATGTTCAGCATCAGAGGCGCGTTGGATACGGTCGAGGGCGTGGTCAACTACGGCCTGTACAACGGCGCGAACAACAACGCAAACCTGACGGACATCGACGACGGTGCAGTCAACGGTCAGAACGGCGGCCTGTTTGCTTTGACGCCCAACGAGACGAGTGCGTGGGGCGGGGATATCTATCAAGGCGACCTCGGCAGCAACTACTCGGTCATGTGGAACGGCATCTTCCGGCCCGCGGCTACCGGCGACTACGAGTTCTGGACCCACGGCGATGACTTCGAGGTTCTCTTGATCGACTTGAACCAGAATGGGGAGTTTGACGGCGAAGCCGAGCACGTGACCTGGAACGTCCAACCGGAGGGGTGGAACGTGCCCAAGACGTCCGCGCTGATACCTATGACGGCCGGGCAGGATTATGAGTTTGCATTTGTCGGCTGGGAGATTGGCGGAGGCGCTTGGGCAGAGATGAGCATTACTGCGCCCGGCGGGTCAAGGGTCCGCGTCAATCCGGGCGCCGAGACCGGCGGTCAATGGTTCGGGACGGGCAATATGGCGATCAACCAGCCGAGTATCGACTTCACGGTGACCAACGATTCCACGATTAACGCACGTACCGACCAGACGGCCACCTTCGGCAGCCTGAGGCTGGAAAACGGCGTCGTCGCCACCACGGGCGCCCGCGGGGGCATGAGCTTTACAGGCACGACGATTGCCCCGACGGCCACCCGTGTGGGCATCGCCCCGGAATCGACCACCGACTACGGCAACGCCCTGAGCGGGCACGCCGGCCTAACGCTGGTACTGGGCGGCTCGGCCGACAAGCCGCTGGCGGCCGCCTACACCGACCCGGGTGATCTGGCCCTGGCCAACATGACCAACGCGACGATCGAAGTGGCCGGAGGCACGACGAGTCTTCACAACAAGTCCCTCTTGGCCGGATCGACCAACGTCATCCTCAGCGGCGGCACGATGCAACTCGCCGCCCCGGTCGCCGTGCCCGGCGCAGACCCGGGCCCGGTAACCGCCGGGATGGCCATCCGGTTCGACGCCAGCAACGGTGTCACGACGAATGAAGACGAGGTGGCGTTGTGGGAAGATACGGCGCCGGGCGCCGACGGCACCTACAATGCCTCGGTGGACTGGGCTTCCCCCGTCTGGGTCGACAACGCCTTCAACGGCAATGCGGTCATGCGATTCGACGGAACGAACCAGCAGCGGCTGTCGTTCACCGAGTA
>JABMRB010001062.1 GCA_013202865.1 Candidatus Nealsoniibacteriota bacterium
AACCGGGGGGATTGTGGCGGTCGGCTACGCGGGCCAGCCGTGCGACTACGCGGCGCTTCGGTCGATTGCCCGACGGCACAGTCTGGCCTTTGTCGCCGACGCTTGCCACGCACTGGGTGCCCGCGACGGCCAGCGCCCGGTCGGCGGTTTGGCCGACTTGAGCACGTTTAGCCTCCACCCGGTCAAGCCGATTACCAGCGGCGAAGGCGGCATGATTACCACCGACGATGCGAACCTGGCACAACGGATGCGGCAGTTTCGCAACCACGGCTTCAACCGCGACCATCACCGACGGGCCGAACTCGGATCGTGGCACTACGAGATGACCGAACTGGGATACAACTATCGACTGACCGATTTCCAGGCGGCGCTGGGGATCAGCCAATTGACCCGCTTGGACGGTTGGATCGCGCGGCGCCAGGAGATCGCCCGGCAATACGACCGGGCACTGGCCGATGTGTCGGGCGTGCGGCCGTTGCGCACCCGCGACGGCGTGTCGCACGGGCGGCACCTCTACGTGGTGCGTCTGGACGTGGATCGCGCGAAGGCTTTCACCGCGTTGCGCGACGCCGGGATCGGCGTGGGCGTCCACTACGTCCCGGTCCACCTGCACCCGTTTTATCGCCGGCGGTTCGGCACCGCGACGGGCGATTGCCCGGTCGCGGAAGCGGCCTACCGGCAGATTCTCTCACTGCCGATCTTCCCCGCGATGAGCGACGCCGACGTGGGGCGCGTGATCGAGGCCGTGTGTGCCGTGTGTCCGATGAAGCCCTAGGAGTAACTCGCAACGATGAACGTTACGGCAATGATCCAGGCGCGAATGGCCAGTACCCGGCTGCCGGGTAAGGTGTTGGCCGATATTGCCGGGCGGTCGATGTTGGCGCGAGTGTGCGACCGCGTCCGGCAGGCCGAGACGGTCGACCGCATCGTGGTTGCCACCGGCGACGGGCCGAGCGACGCACCCGTCGTCGAGTGCTGTCGGCAAATGGCGGTGGCCTGTTTCCGCGGCAGTGAAGCGGACGTACTCGATCGTTTCGACCGGGCCGCCAAGGAGTTTCGCTCAGAGGTTGTGGTGCGGATCACAGCCGATTGTCCGTTGATCGATCCGGCGGTGGTTGATGAGGTGGTGCGGGCCTTCTTGCGTGAACGAGAGGGCCCGACGGGATGCGACTATGCGTCCAACACGCTGCGGCGAACGTGGCCGCGGGGGTTGGATACGGAGGTGATGACGGCGGACGCTTTGGCCGACGCGAATCGGCTCGCCACCGAGCCGCACGAGCGGACGCACGTGACGCCTTACATTTATCAACACCCGGAGCGGTTTCGGTTGTTGCCGGTTACCGGCCGCGAGGATTACAGTGACCGGCGGTGGACGGTCGACGAACCGGAGGATCTCGATTTGATTCGCGCAGTGTACGAGCGGCTCGGCGGGCAAACCGCGCCGGGCTGGAAAGACGTGCGGCGCGTACTCGCGGACGAGCCGGCGCTGGCCCGGTTGAACCGGCACGTCCGCCACAAGCAACTTACGGAGGGATGATCGTGTCAGAGAAATCGGCAAAGTGCAGCAACCTGGTGATTCGCGCGGACGCCGACCAGCAGATCGGCATTGGGCACGTGATGCGATGCCTGGCGTTGGCCCAGGCCTGGCAGGCCGGCGGCGGGACCGTGACGTTGGTCACGCGATGTCCGGCCAAGGGACTTCGCAAGCGAATCCGCGCGGCCGCCGTCAACCTGATCACGCTGAAACGGTCGCATCCGGACCCGACCGATCTGGCGAGGACGTTGGACACGCTGGTCAAGGCCCGCTCGGGCGACCCGCAAGCGACGCCCACGTGGGCGATGATCGACGGTTACCACTTCGACCCGATCTACTACGAGGCAATCCGGCAAACGTCCGATCGGCTGTTGGTGCTCGACGACGAGGCCCGGCTCCGGTCGTGTACGGCCGATGTGCTCTTGAACCAGAATCTCGACGCGGAGCAACTCGGCTATCCGCACGACGTCGACACGGCGCTGCTATTGGGATCGCGATACACGTTGCTGCGAGAGCAGTTCCGGTCTTGGCGAACGGCGCGGCGGCGGACCCCGGAAATCGCTCGAAAGATCCTCGTTACCTTTGGCGGCGCCGATCCGAACAACACGACGGAAACCGTGCTTCGGGCCCTCGGGCAAACCGGCGTGCAGTCTCTCGACGTGAAGGCCGTCGTGGGGGCAGCCAATCCGCATGGCGATTCCTTGCACCGGTGCGTACGATCGCTACAAGAAACGTCGCCACGACGGCGATCGAGATCCTCACCGACGTTGTCGACATGCCGGAGTTGATGGCTTGGGCCGATCTGGCCGTCGGCGCGGCAGGCAGCACCTGTTGGGAAATGGCGCTGATGCAACTTCCCGCCGCGGTAGTCGTGTTGGCCGAAAATCAGCAGCAGATCGCCGACCGCCTCTCGCACACCGGCGCCGTGGTGAGCCTGGGCGGAGCAGACCGGCTCGTGGCCGAAGAGGCGGCACGGGCGATTGCAGACCTTTGCCGCGACCGCGTCGCCCGGGCGAGTCAGAGCGAGGCGGGGCTCCGGTTGCTCGATGGCCGCGGGGCCGAACGCGTCACCGCCGTGATGCGAGCGTTCGACGAGCCGTTCCCGGCCGGCAAGCCCGCGTTGCGACCGGCCAATATCGACGACGCGATGTCGCTCTGGCGCCAAACAAACCACCCTTCTGCTCGCCGTGCGTCGATCCGCTCGTCCGATCCGATCCCGCTGCCCGAGCACATCCGCTGGCTGAAGAAACGGCTCAACAGTCCGGACGCGTGCATATTTGTCCTCGACTTCCATGGGCTGCTGCTCGGATCGGTCCGCTACGAGCACAACGAGGCGGCGGCCGTAGTGAGCATCAACGTGTTGCCCGCGTTTCGGCGTCGCGGGCTGGGGGAATGGATGATTATTGAGACCGCGGCGCCCGCGTGTGAACGGTTCGGCGTGCGACGTGTTCGTGCCCGGGTTCGGCAGGACAATCCCGCGTCGGCCGCGATGTTCACCAAGCTCGGCTTCGATACGGTCGAATCGGGAATCGTCGACGGCCTCCCCTGCTACGTCTTCGAACAGAACGCCAAGTCCATCCCGCAGCGCGAGCCGCGAGGCACGCCCCCGCGCGACTGAGACGCCATGCCCAACGAGCAATTATCGACGCTGCAAATCGCCGGCCGCCGGATCGGCGCGGGCGAACCGCCGTGGATCGTGGCCGAGATGTCGGCCAATCACGGCGGCCAGTTGCGGCGTGCGGCCCGGATCGTCGAGGCGGCCGCGGCGGCTGGCGCCGACGCCGTGAAATTGCAAACCTACACGGCCGACGAGATGACCCTCGACTGCGACCGCTCGTGCTTTCACATCGAGGGAACCGTTTGGGCCGGCCGCACGTTGCACGCACTGTATCGCGAGGCCGCCATGCCACGACCGTGGCACCCGGAACTCAAGCGGCTTGCCGAGAAACTCGGCATCGTGCTCTTCTCGACGCCCTTCAGTCCCGCCGCCGTCGATTTCCTCGAGGAACTGCCGGTCCCGGCCTACAAGATCGCATCGTTCGAGTTGGTCGATCTGCCGTTGTTGCGTCGCGTAGCCGGCACGGGCAAACCGGTGATCCTCTCGACCGGCATGGCGACGCGGGCCGAGATCGACGAGGCCGTCGGCACGTTGCGTACCGCCGGGTGTCGGCAGTTGGCCCTGCTGAAATGCACCAGCGCCTATCCGGCAGCCCCGGAGAAGATGAACTTGCGAGCGATTTCGCACTTACGCGAAACCTTCTCCGTGCCGGTCGGTCTGTCGGACCACTCGCTCGACGGAGCCGTACCGGTGGCGGCTGTGGCTTGCGGGGCGTGCATTATCGAGAAGCACCTCACGCTGTCGCGGGCCGACGGCGGGCCGGACGCGGCGTTTTCGCTCCAGCCGGAGGAGTTCGCCAAGATGGTCCGGGCGGTTCACGCCGCGCACGCCGCACTCGGGAGCGTGCGTTACGGGGCAGATGACGAGGAAGCGGCTGCCGTGCGGTTACGCCGTTCGCTGTTCGTTGTCGAAGACGTCGCGGCGGGCGAGCCGTTTACCGCCGAGAACGTCCGCTGCATCCGGCCCGGCGACGGATTACACCCCCGCGAGTTGGAGGCCGTACTGGGCCGAACCGCAAGGGAGGACGTGTCTCGCGGCACTCCGCTACAGAGGCAGCATGTAAATGACGAAGCACGAATGACGAATGACGAATAACGACAAATGGCAACGTTGTCACTTGTCTTCTTTTCGTCATTTGTCATTCGTGCTTCGTCATTCCTTCTAGACC
>JABMRB010001063.1 GCA_013202865.1 Candidatus Nealsoniibacteriota bacterium
CGGTAGTAGAGGTCGTCGCGAAACAGGCCTTGTCCGATTGCCTCTTCCAGGTTTCGATTCGTTGCCGCCACCAGACGTGTCTCGACGGCAATCGGCGCATCGCCTCCCACCGGCGTGATCTGGCCCGACTCCAACGCCCGCAGCAGTTTCGGTTGCAGGTGCATCGGCAACTCACCGATTTCGTCGAGGAAGAGCGTCCCACCGCTGGCCGCCCGGAAGAAACCTTGCCGGGCGTCGGAGGCTCCGGTAAAGGCCCCCTTGGTATGGCCGAACAGTTCGCTCTCGATGAGCGATTCGGGCAGGCCCGCACAGTTGGCCGCCACGAAGGGCCCGTCCGGACGAGGCCCCCACTGGTGAATCAATTGGACGACGACTTCCTTGCCCGTACCGCTTTCGCCGGTTACCAAGACAGGAGCATTTGACGGAGCGACCACCGCCACGGTTTGCACGACGTGTCGCATGGCCGGGCTTTCGCAGACGAACCCCTCCGGCAGATCTGGAATGGCTTTCTGCCGGGCACCGGCTTGACCGGTCGCCTCCGGCAGGTGGCCGAGTCCGATCGCGTCGGAAATGGCAGCTTCCAATTCATCGAGGTCTACCGGCTTGGCCAGGTAGTCGTCGGCCCCGCTCTTTACGGCGTCAACCGCCTGGCGCAGCTCGGCATGGGCGGTGATCAGCAGCACGGGCAGGTCACCTGCCATCTTGCGGATCTCTGCCAATGCCTCAATGCCGCTCATGCCGGGCAACCGAACATCGAGCAGAACCATGTCGGGTGGACTGCGGCGGATTGCCGCCAGTGCATCCTCGGCCGAGGCTGCTTCCGTTGCGGTGAATCCCAGCGAGTCGACGAACCCACCGAGCAAGCTGCGCTGCGCGGGCTCGTCGTCCACCACCAATATTGTGCGTCGGTGTTCAGTCACGGATTCGATCCAACCAGAATATGGAACCTTCGCCGGAGCGCGGTGTGTAGCCGGACTGCCAGTCGTGCGCACTCGCGATATGGCGGACAATCGCCAGCCCCAGGCCCGTGCCGTCCGGTCTGGTTGTGAAGTAAGGCGTGAACAACGATTCGACCTTCTCGGCGGGAACTCCCGAACCGCGGTCTGCGACCTCGATTCGGCTACTACCATCTTGTCCGCCGTGGATGGATACGTCAACCGCCTGTCCGTCGGGAGAAGCCTGAACTGCGTTTTGGATGAGGTTGAACAGCGCCTGGCGAAGCATCTCGCGATCCGCTTCAACGGTCTTGTCCGGCGATAACGTCGTGTGGTTCAGAGTAACGTTCTTCGCATCCAGGTCGGGCTCCAGCAGAAGAGCCAACTCATCGACCACTTCCCTGACATCGACCGATTCCAGCTTGGGCTTACACGGCCGGGCGAAGGCGAGAAACTGGTTGATCCGTGCGGTTACCCGATCGCATTCCTCGACAACTGCCTGTGCCTGTTCCTGCTGTTGCTGGGACTGCAGGCCGGATTGGACCAGGCGTTGGGTCCAACCGCGGATCAACCCCAACGGGTTGCGGGTTTCGTGGGCCAACCCGGCCGCAGCCTGGCTCAAGTCGCGCAGATGCCGGGCTTCGGTCTCCATCGCTCGGGCGCGACCCGCCGCCTGAACCGTGACCCGCCACGCCAGGCTCACGCAAAACAGCACCAGGGCGCCGGCTGCAACGACGGAGGCGCGCAGCCAAGCGGCGCGGCGGCAACGAGCATCGACTTGCGAGCAATCCAGCACCAGAATAACGGCGAACTTCCCCCCGGCCGAAAAAGGAGTTTCGGAATCAACGTGGTTAGAAGTTTCCGCTACCGGTGCGCGCCCCCAGCCTCGTCCGGCCCAACCTCCGCCGCCGCCTTCATGAACTCCCCCCTGGGCGGGAGGCAACTCGAGCCGCTGGACAAGCCGAAAGCCGGCCGCGTCCCAGGAATCTCCCGCGACCATTGCACTTGAGGTATCCAATAGCTCCGTCTTGCCGGCAGATAACACCAGCCGACCGTCCTCGGATCTGAAGGCCACGGCGAGGATGATACTGGGCGCCTGGACCAATCCTGCCAACGATCCCTGCATCTGATCGGAAAAAAAACGCCCGCGATTGCGGTGTGCTTCAATCCCACCGACCAGGGCGTTCATTACGGAATGGGCCTGCCCGTGAAGCGTTTCCCGGGTCAGTTCGCGCTCGTGGAGATACTCGTGATGCTGCCACCAGGCCAAGGCGCCTAAAGCCAGCACGATCACCACAACGGTTGTCCGGGGTTGCCATTGCATCAATACAGTTTCTCAAGCGGTCGACGTCGATAAGCTAGTGGTATTCCTCGCGGTTGTCAATGTTGGCCACCGGATGAATCTTCGCATGGTTCCCAATTGCGGTCCCAGCCGCCTCGACCCTGGCCCAGTCCCAGCCCCTGGCCCTGTCCTTGGCGTCGACCCTGTCCTTGGTCTTGCCCCTGGCCTGGCCTGTTTGCGCCCCTCCACTGCCGCCCTGGCCAAGTCCCAAGCCGAGCCCTCTGCCCTCGCCAGCGTGAAGGTCACCGGTCGCCTCAGGAAAGTGCTTCTTGACGGCCAAATAGACGTCGCTTGGTGCAATCCCGTTCTGTTTGGCCAATTCTCCGATGGATACTTCGGGGTCCTCGACGGCGAATCCCTCCTGTCGCAAAGCCGTGGTAACGTCATCGACCGAAAGGCCAACGTTGCCTGCAAAACGCACCACGCTGAACTCTTCAGCGTGTGGTGCCGGCCCGCTGGGAGCCCGCTGCTCCCAGTACGCTTTGATCTTCTCGTTCAACGTCATGGTACTGGTAAGTGGAGGCACCTGGAACAGAGTTCCCGCCACGATACCCGTAGTAATCAACACCGCGGCCGCCATTTCCACCTTGAGGTTCAGACCGGCAGCCTTCCTCTTGATGTAGCTTGAGAATACTCTCCAATTCAGCACCAGATGCACACTGGCGGTAATCAGAAGCAGCAAACATACGTTGATGTGGATGGCACTCCACTCGTGCTTGTCCAGACCCAACATGGTCCAGTTCGTCCAATTGGCAACGCGTCCTTTTGGGGTCACGTACAGGACAATCCCTGAGATGCCGGCAACCGCGAAACAAGACGCCAAGAGCAACGAAGTGAATTCCTTAGTGCGAAACTTCATCAGTACTCCTCCTGCATTGGAACGGATCGCGCGGCCGGAGTAAGGCTGCTGGCTATTCCAGTTCCTTCAATACTTCATCGAGATTATCGCAGACACCGTCTGCATCTCGATCAATGAACCTCGTCTGGCGGCCGAGGCCACGACCGTAGCCGAAGCCTTGTCCCTGCCCGGCCCCTCGCCCGTAACCTGGCCCAAGACGCGGGCAGTCGCCTCTGCCGGGAGCCGGACCTTGTCCCCAACCACGGCCACCGCCGCACCCCCGGCCATAGCCCGGCCCTTGCCCCCGCCCCGCCCCC
>JABMRB010001064.1 GCA_013202865.1 Candidatus Nealsoniibacteriota bacterium
CCCCGGGTGTATTCACCCGGGGCTAAATACTCACCCGGGGCTCAATGGAGTTACGCGGCTTGCGTGTCGTCGTCGCCGGTGCGGTCGGTGAGTATCTCGCCGTCTTCGCTGACGTCCTCGAAACGGACCGAGACCTGCTTCGAGATGCCCGACTCTTGCATCGTCACGCCGTAGATCGTGTCGGCACAGGTCATCGTCTTTTTGGAATGGGTGACGATGATGAACTGCGTCCAGGTCAGGAAGTCCTGCATGACCTGGGTGAACCGGTCGATGTTGGCCTCGTCCAGGGCCGCGTCGACTTCGTCGAGTACGCAGAAGGGGCTCGGGCGGCTGCGGAAGACGGCCAGCAACAACGCCACGCACGTTAAGGTCTTTTCGCCGCCGCTGAGCAGTGAGATATTTCGTGGCTCCTTGCCGGGCGGCCGGGCAACGATCTCGATCCCGCTTTCGAGGATGTCGACGTCGTCGTCCAGCACAATGTCGCCGTAGCCGCCACCGAACAGGTCGCGGAACAGCCGCTGAAAATGCCCGCGGATTATCTCCAACGTCTCGGAGAAGAGCCGCCGGCTGTCGGTGTTGATCCTGTCGATGATCTTCTCCAGCGAGGCCTTCGCGTCGACCAGGTCGCGGTATTGCCCGGAGAGATTGGTGTACCGGCCGTCCAGCTCTTCAAGTTCCTCCAGGGCCTCGATGTTCACGTGGCCGAGGTTGCCGATCCGGCGGCGGAGTTCCTCGATCTCCTGTTGCGTCTGCTCGCGTTGATATTGCTCCTCCTCGGTGGCCTCGTGTTCCAGCTCGGCCAACTCGATGCCGTAGTCCTCGCGGAGCCGGCCGGCCAGGGTGTTGCGATCGTGTCGCACTTCGCTGGCAGAGAGGTCCTCGGCATGGATTCGCTCTTCGAGCTTGTGGATCCGCTGGCGGATTTTGTGGACTTCGCCGCTCAGATCGGTCCGCTGCTGGCGCAACGACTCGCGCTGCTCGATCAGGGCGACCGTCTCCGCGGCAAACTGCTCCTTCCGCAGAAACAGCTCTGCAACTTCCGACTCCGCGTGGAGGATGCTCCACCGCGATTGGTCCGCCCGCCGTTGACGCTGCACGAGTTGTTCGCTGTTTTCGTCGATTGCCCGGCCGCGTTCCAGCCTGCCCTCTTCGAGCTGCCGCAGGCGAGCGTGGAGATTTCGCAGCCGTTCCTCGCTCTTAGCCAGGTCGACCTTGACCTGCGTGGTCTCCCGGTCTCGCTTCTGCCGCTGCCCTTCGAGCCGGTCGATCTGCTCGTCCAACTCAGCCAGTCGCGACTCCATCTCGATCAAAGTGGCGTCGAGCTCGGTTCGTTTCGCCCGGGTATCGTCCAACTCGCGCGAGGCGGTCTCGTGCTGGACCTCGGCCGCGCGAAGCTCCGACTGCATGACGGTTCGCTGCCGGTCCAACTCCTCGCGGCGTTGCCGGGCGGCGGCGGTCGTGGCGCGGTGCTCGGCCGCCGCTTCCGCCTCGAGGCGATGTTCGGCAAGCCGCGTGCGTACCTGCTGTTGCTGTGCGGCGATCTGTTGCTGAAGTTCTTCCACCGCCCGTTCGGCCTGTGCGATCTTCGCTTCCAACTCGGATTGCTGGATCTTCAGTGCTTCGAGTTGGCTGCGACGCGAAATCAAACCCGTCGTGCCGTGCCGCGGGCCGACGACCAGCGTGCCGTCGGCCGAGAGCATCTCGCCGGCTAAGCTGACGAACGATTGCCCACGACCGGCCGATTCGGCCAGGCGAATCGCGTCGGCAAGTTTCTCCACGATCCACGTCCGGCCCAGTAGCCGCCGGGTCAGCGCGGCGAACCGCGGCTCGGTCTCGACGAAACGGTCGGCGCGGCCGAGCACGCCGTGGTGCCCCTGCAAATCGACCGGCTCGCCATGCGGCGGCTCTGGCGAGGCGTCGAGCCGGATGAATCCTACGCGACCGGCAAGGCGTTGCGACTCCTGCTGCAAGTGGTCCAGCAACCGGTCGTCCGGCTCGACCACCACGTATTGGGCCGCATCTGCCAAGGCCGTTTCAACCAGCGGTGCAATCTCGACGCTCACGTCCAACAGGTCGGCCACCAGCCCACACACCGGGCGATACGGACCGTCGGGCTCACTACGGGCGGCGGCCAGCACTTCCTTCACGCCCGCACTGACGCCTTCCTGCCGCCGCTGCAATTCCTCGAGCACGACCGCCCGCTCGGCCACGCCGCTGTAGCGCTGTAGCAGTTGCCCCAGTTCGTTCTGGCGCCCGGTGAGCCGGTGCTGCTGGGCGGCCAGTTCCTCTTCGGCGGCGGTCAACAGATCCTGACACTGCTGGAGGCGGCGAGAAGACTCTTCGAACTGTCGGCGAAGATCGTCCATCTCGACGGTCAGCGCGTCGGACTGGCGGTCCAACTCGCCCGTGCGGCTGCGGCTTCGATCGCGCGTGGCCGCAGCGGCAGTAAGCTGGCTCTGCGACGCGGCGGCCTGACTGCCCAATACGGCCGAGCAACGCATCTGCTCGACGTAAGCCACGCGACGCTGCTCGTTCTCGCCGCGGATCTGGTCCAGACCGGTCATCACGCCGGTTAGGTTTCGCTCGCCCTCGGCCAGCCGGACGGCAATCTGCCGGTGACGCTCCTCGGCCTCCTCGACCTCCTGCTCGGTCTCCTGCAATTGTTGCTGCAAGTCACCCGCCCGGGCGTTCATCGAGAGGAGTTGCCGCCGGTGCCGAGTGATTTCGTGTTCCAGGTCGCGGCTGCGGTTCCGCTCGTGTTCGATGGTCGCTTCGTTCGAGGCGATCCGTTCGCGGTTGGCGGCGATGCGGGCTTCCGACCGGCGAATCGATTCCGTGGTATCGCCGATCTCGCTCTCGATCTGAAGCAGCCGGGCCTCGGCAACCTCGGTCCGGGCGACGCGCGCGTCGCGGTCGTCGCGAGCCGCTTGAAGCTTGCTCTCGAACTCATCGAGCCGATCGGTCAGTCGCCGCCAATCGACCAGCCCCGCTTGCGTGCGCAGCTCCTGCAGCCGATCGGTGTATTCCTTGTAGCGATGCGCCTTGCCGGCCTGCAATCGAACGCTTCGCAGGCGGCTCTCCACCTCGTCGACGATGTCGGACAACCGCAGCAGATTCTGCTCGACCCGGTCCAGCCGCCGCAGCGACTCCAGCTTGCGGGCCTTGAATCGGCTGATCCCGGCGGCCTCCTCGAAGATCAGCCGCCGGTCGCGAGGTGACGACTGCAAGAGCACGTCGACCTTGCCCTGCTCGATCACGCTGTAGGCCTGCGTACCCATGCCG
>JABMRB010001065.1 GCA_013202865.1 Candidatus Nealsoniibacteriota bacterium
CCGGTGGTCCACCTGCCTAAGACGATCGACAACGACTACACGGGCATCGACTTCACGTTCGGCTACTTCACGGCAGTGGAGACGTTGGCCGAGGAGATTCGCAACCTGTTGGCCGACGCCGAATCGGCGCGGAGCTACTTCGTCGTCGAGACGATGGGCCGCAGTGCCGGTTGGCTGGCCTATGGCGCCGCGATTGCCGGCGAGGCAAGCCTGGTGATCAGCGTTGAGGACGTCACCGGTAAGTACGAAGCGAGCGAAGAGATCATCGATCCGGAGACCGGCAAGACGACAATCCGCCGCGTGATGGATATGCAGGAAGTGGTCAAGCGGATCGCGACCACGGTGCGGGTGCGCGACGAGACCGAGGGCAAGGAGTACGGCGTGATCGTGCTTGCCGAAGGTCTGGCCGAGTACCTGCCCTTCACGCACATCGAGGGCGTTCCCCGCGACGAGCACGGGCACATCGCGATCTCGAAGCTGAACCTCAGCCGCCTGTTCGCCGACCTGGTCGCCCAGGAGTACGAGAAGCAGACCGGCAAGAAGCGGAAGATGACCGGGCTGCAACTCGGTTACGAGAGCCGTTGTGCCCGGCCGCAGGCGTTCGATGTGATGCTCGGCAGCCAACTCGGCGTGGGAGCCTACCGGGCACTGGTCGAGAAGCGGCTCGACGGCGTGATGGTTTCGGCCACCGGGCAGTTGGAGTTGAACTACGTGCCGTTCAGCCAGTTGATCGACCCGGCCACGTTGGTGACCGTGGTCCGCTACATCGAGCCGGGCAGCGACTTCCACCGGCTGTCGCGGTTCTTGGAGACGTACGTGAACGACTGACGTAGGAAGACGACGATGTCCGACGGGAGCTTTCCACCGATTTCCACTTACTCGGACCCCGTTCCGCCCCGGCGGGGGCGGTCGGCGGCGTTCTGGCTGTGGGTGCTGATCCCGGCGTGCTTGTTGGTGGCGGTCCTGTTGGTTGTCGGCTTAGGTGCGGCGTTTGTGTTGACGGCGACCGAAGAGGAGGTTACGGCCGAAGACCGGCAGTTGATCGTCGACGCGCAGACGCTGGCCGAGTGCATGGAGGACTTCACTGCCGACCCGCAAAACGAGACGATCACCAAGACGAGGTACTTTGATCGATCGTATGATATCGAGTACGAATACGATGATCCGAGCGACGACTACGAACCCTACCTGTACTTCTGCGTGACGGTCGAGCGGAATAGTAGCGATGCGTTGACGAGCTACGTTGCGGCGTGGCAAACCTCCAAGCTCGGTATGGCCTGGGGCTCCGACGCGGAAGTGAAAGTCGTCGAATGCAACGATCTGTTCCGATGGGGGGACCAGTCGAAATTCGCAATCTTGAAGGTCGACGGGGAGCCGGCGGGGAATCTCTTCGCTGCCCGTAGGGGGAACCTCGTCGTCGATTTGATCCTGGGCGGTGTCTACTTCGACGACGCCGAAACCTTCTCCTCCCTCATGTCGTCGGCACTGGAGAACATTGAGGATTCCGGCCGTTGTGAGTGATTACTCTACTGAGGAGGAATGAGTCCGTGAGGTACCCCTTGGGCGATTCCGATTCGACGGGCTACTTGGCAGGCAATAAGGTGTTCGCTATACTCCCGCAAGGCCATGGCTGAAACTGCCGGGGCCTCGTCCAATCGCACGCTTACGCTGAAGAAGGAGCTATCCGATGAGCACTTCCGTCGTTTTGGAGACCTCGCTGGCCGGGCTGCCGGTCCGCCGGGGGAAGGTCCGCGATATCTATGACCTGGGGGATCAACTTTTGCTGGTTAGCACGGACCGGATCAGTGCGTTCGACTGGGTGCTGCCGACCGCCATCCCGCAGAAGGGATGCCTGCTGACGCAGATCGCGGCCTTCTGGTTCGATCTGTTGAAGGAACCGAACCATCTGGTCACCACGGACGTCGAGCAGATGGACCTGCCGTCGGAAGTGGATCGCACGCCGCTGGCCGGCCGGTCGACGCTTTGCCGCAAGACCGAGGTGGTGCCGATCGAATGCGTCGTGCGTGGCTATCTGGCCGGCTCCGGCTGGAATGAATATCAACAGAGCGGCACCGTCTGTGGAATCCAACTGCCCAAGGGACTGGTCGAGAGCGACCGGCTGCCCGAGCCGATCTTCACCCCTTCGACCAAGGCCGCCACCGGACACGACGAGAACATCTCCTTCGAGCGGACGGTAGAGATCATCGGTTCGGACTTGGCCGAGCAGTTGAAGAGCCGCAGCCTGGACATCTTCCGCCGCGGCTGCGAGTACGCGCAGCAGCGGGGTATGATCATCGCCGACACGAAGTTCGAGTTCGGCCAGGTCGACGGCGAGTTGATCCTAA
>JABMRB010001066.1 GCA_013202865.1 Candidatus Nealsoniibacteriota bacterium
CCAATGTTCCAACTCCTCGGCATAGCCGCGGCCGGCCTCTTTGACCGCCATGCCGCCGATGGCCGCCGAGTCGGGGTCGCCCTTGCCTGCGGCGTCCACTTCGATTTTCGGCCGCACGCCAGCGGCGATCGGCTCGTCGACCACCTTGATCTTGCCGCTGGTCTCGTGGGTCCGGTAGAGCATGGCGTCGACTTCCTTCTCCAGCACGAGCGTGCCCTCGGTGCCGAAGACCGTCTCGCCGTAGCCGCCGAACCCGTTACCGTTGATCGAGGCGTAGGCCACACTGATCTTCCGCCGCTCGTCGATCGGATCACCCGCTCGGTAGCCGGGAGCGGCGTACTCGAACAGGCAATAGACGTGGTCGTCGACGTCGCGGTCGGGTGGAAACAGCGGGCGGTTGGCGGCGGCCGCCACGCTCAGCGGATGTTGCTTCACGCCGTCGTGTACTGCGGCAATGAAGATGCTGGCTGCGTCGAGCTGGTGGCTTCCCAGCTCGGCCATCAGTCCGCCGCCGGTACGGTTCCACAATCGCCAGCGGATCAACTCCTCAATGGCCGGGCGGTCGTAGAGCTTCCCGTCGCCGTCCTGGTACTTGTGCTTCTCGACCAGTTCCTTCATGTCCATATCGCTATCGGAGATCTGGGCTTCCTTCTGCTCGATCTTGGCCTGCCAGAGCGTGATGTCCTCTTGGCACTTCTCGATGGCCGCCTCTGCCTTGGCGGTCGCGGCGGCCGTTTTGGCCTCGTCGCGTTTCTTTCTCAGTTTGGGCATCGTCTCGCGGATCAACTTTTGCCGCGCGCCCTTCCAACTCGTCAACTCGGCTTCCAGTTTCTTCGCCTGGGCGTCGCCCGGCTTGACGCTTTCGGGCATCGGCGGCTGCCAACTGTCGCCGCCGGGCATGTTGTCTCGGTGCCACTGGGCGCGGATGTAGTGCAGTTCGCCGAGCAGGCCCTGCTTGATCGCCTCGACCGCGTTGTTGTAGAGGATGTTGTAGTGGCGTTGGTGGCCGGTGGCCAGATGCACGCCGGCCTCGGTCGCAGCCCGGGCCATCTCCTTGCACTCGCACACGCTGTGGCCCATCAGTTTCTCGGTCAATACGTGTAGCCCGGCCCGCATCGCCGCGATCGCCACCGGGGCGTGCAGGTGCAGCGGCAGCGCGATGATTACCGCTTCCAGCCCGTCGTCGGCCGCATTGGCGATTAGCTCCTGCCACGCCTCGTAGACCTTCACGTTGCGATGGCCTTCGTCGAGCGACTCCCAATCGTAGATCTTGTTCAACCCGCATCGCACCTTCTGCGTCAAGGGCGAGTAGACGTCGCCAAGGAACGCCCGATAGCGGCTGTAGGGCCGGATGTCGGCAATCGCTTTGACTTCGAGGAAGTCCGGATTGATCGCGGCGATCAGGACGTTGCCCTCGTCGCCGGTGCCGATCACGCCGACGCGGACCGGGTCGGTCACGCCATCGTAGCCGAAGTAGTATCCACCCAGGCCGTTCTTCGACGAGATGTTTTTCTCGATCCCGCCCTGGAGGAATTTTCGCCGGGTGAGGTCGCTTCCGATGGCGGCCTGAAAATTGACCTTTCCGACGGCCTTATCTTCCGGAGTTAAATTCATGTCGAAAGTCCTGATATTGGTGTTCGCGCGGCCGTCAACCGCCGCGCCCGCGGATGGCTATTTGTTGTACTTCGTCAGGTCCGGCTTGACCTTCTCGCCCATCACGTCGCGTTCGGGGGTGGCGTCGTCGTCGACGTCGAACCACTCGTCCTTGAACTCCACGCGCTCGCCCTTGTGGGCGGCCATGTTCGTGGTCAATGCGATCACTGCGTCGGCCATGGCGACCTTGGGATAACAGCGGGGCTTGTTCTCGGGGGCCGGGTTGCGGATGCACCAGGCCCAATGCTCCAGCTCTTCGGCGTAACCGCGGCTGACGTTGCGTGGGCCGGTGGCGACCGCCTTCTGAGCCTCGCCGCTGGCCTGCGTGTCCATCGTCGGGCCGCCGCCGCCGGACGTCTTGATCTTGCTGCTGCCGGCCTTGTGGAAGAGCATCACCTCCTGCTCTTTCTCCAGGACCAGCGTGGCCTCGGTGCCGCAGACGATCTCGCCGTAGCCGCCGAACCCGTTGCCGTTGATCGACGCGTATTGCACGCCGATCTTCCGCCGGGCGGCTACCGGGTCCTTGGCGTCGTAGCCGGGTGCCTCGAACTCGAACATGCAGCAGACGTGGTCGTTCACCTCGCGGTCGCCGGTGAGGAACAACGGGCGGTTGGCAATCGCCGAGACGTTCAGCGGATGCTTCTTCTCGCCGTGAACGGCCGAGATGAAGATGCTGGCTGCGTCGAGCTGGTGGCTTCCCAGTTCGGCCATCAGTCCGCCGCCGGTCCGCTGCCACAGTCGCCAGCGGATCGCCTCTTCGGCCGCGGGGCGAGCGTATTTTTCGCCGTCCGGGCCGGGGAAAGTGCCCTTCCTATAGCCGTGTTTCTCGGCCGTCTCGGCCAGCACGTTATCGGTAAGCTGGGCCTTCTTTTGAGCGACCATCTGCTCCCACTGCAACACCTCTTTGGCGCTGCCGTTCTTGATCGCTTCTTTGAGTTTCCGGTTCCAGCTATCGAGTTCCTTCTCGAGCTTGGTTGCCAGCGGGTCGCCGGGCTTGACGTTCTCGGGCATCGCCTTCTGCCAACTGTCTGCGCCCGGCATGTTGCCGCGGTGCCACTGGGCCCGGATGTAGTGCAAGTCGCCCAGCACGCCGCGGCGGATCGTGTCGACCGCTTCTTGGTAGAGGATGTTGTAGTGCCGCTGGTGACCGGTGGCCAGGTGCAGCTTCTCCTGCTCGGCCACCCGGGCCATCTCCTTGCACTGGCAGACGCTATGGCCCATTAGTTTCTCGGTCAGCACGTGCAGGCCGGCCCGCATCGCCACGATCGCTGCCGGGGCGTGCAGGTGCAGCGGCAAGGCGATGATCACTGCCTCAATGTCCGGCTCGTTCTTCAATAAGTCCTCGTAGGCGCCGTAGACGTTGACGTGCTTGCGGGCTTCGGTCTCGGTCGACCAGCCGTACTTGCTCATCAGGCCACAGCGGGCCTTCAACGCCGCGGGGCTGTAGTGGTCGCCGTGGAACGCCCGATAGACGCTGTACGGCCGGATGTCGGCGATTGCCTTGACCTCGATGAAGTCCGGGTTGATCCCGCCGATCAGCACGTTGCCTTCGTCGCCCGTGCCGAGCACGCCGACGCGGACCGGGTTGGTCACCGACGCGCCATAGCCGAAGTAGAAGGCACCCATGCTGCCGCCGACCACCACACCGGCGGCGACGCCGGTCTTCATGAAATCTCGGCGGTCGAGTTTCTCTGCGGTCAACGCGGCCCGGAAGTTCTCCTTGCCGGCCGCCTTTTCCTCAGGAGTCAGATTCATCGGACCCTCCTGCCGGTTTGTCTTTCTTGTTCTTTCGATTCAGTAGCGGCTCGCCGATGTAGCGATAGACGAAGTGGTCCAACCCACCCCAGCGCCCCACGGCCGTGCTGGCCAATACCAGCAGGGCGATCATTTCGACGAAGTTCTTGTCGACCAACAACGCGTGCCCGACCACGGCCGGGGCGTGCGGGAAGATCGTCGGCCATGGCGGTTGATTCAACAACACCACCAGCAGGAACCCGACGCCGCCCAAAGCGGCCGCCCGCGTAAACAGCCCCAGCAACAGGCAAATTCCGATCGCGGTCAGGCCGAAGATCAACATGAAATCGAGGTAATCGGACATACCCCAGCCGACCGGCAGCGAGCCAATTTCTCGTTGCTCGTCGGTCAGGCTGCTCCAGAGCCGCTCTTCGTAGGCCTGGCCGATCTTCTCGATGTCGGTTAGCCACTCCTTCACTTCCGTGCGGAGTTCCTGTTGCCGATCCCAGACGCGTTGCTTCTGATGGTCGGCCCCGTTATTGCCGTCGGCCTTCGTATCCTCGAACCGCTTCAAGCTGCCGAAGTAAGCGTCGATATCCTCGAAGTGGAGGTCGAGGTATTTGGTTAGCGCTCGGGCGTGGTCGTTGTAGGCCGTCTCGACCGCCTTCCTTTGCTCGTCGAACTTCGTCTTCTGCTTGTCGAACTCCTCCCTCTGCTCGTCGAGCTCCTTCCTCTGCTTCTCGTCGAGCTTCTTCTTCTGCCTGTCGTCGAGCTTCTTCTTCTGCTCTTCGAGCTCCTTCTTGTGCTGGTCGTCGAGCCCGTATTTTTGCTCGGTGTCGACCCGCAAGGCGTGCCACTCGTTGAGGTACGGCTGGCCCACGATTACCCGCTTCTTGAAGAGGATCTTGGCGCCGTAGGTGGTGACGAGCCCATCCTTGCTGACGAGTTTGTCCAGCGGGACGTCGTCGGTGAGCGCCGAGGCGCAAGGCACGATCGAGTCGGCAACCGCACGGCGGGCGTTGCGATCACCCTCGGCGGACTTCTTCAGCGCCGCGAAGTACTCATTTTCGATCTTCGTAAGTTCGGTCACCCAGCCCTTGAGCTTGTCGAGCGACTTGGCGTCTTGCTGCTGCTTCTCGGGCGCATCGCAGAAGGCCAGGATCTCCTTCTTGTTCTTATCGAGGAGGTCGTTGGTCTTCTTTTCCGACGCTCGCAGACAAGCATTGGTCTTGTCGCGGTAGGCCTTCACCGTGTCCTTGATCTCCTCCGTGTCCTCCTCGCTCAGTTGTTCGTCCGGCTGAAGTTTGGCCAGGTAAGGCTCCTCGATGCTATCGTAGTAGAGCCTCTCGGAGTTCTCGCGGATCTTCCGCCAGGCGGCCGTCAGACCGTCGGCCCGAGCAGCCGGCTCGATCTTCAGCCGCTCGCGGCCGTCGATGTCGTCGACCAAGGCGTGGAAGACCGGGGCAGCGGGGCCCTTGGCCATTCTCAGAAACGGCTCGGTCGAGAACTTGTCCGGATGCTGGATCTTCCAGACTCCCTCGTAGAGGAAGTGACAACCGATCGACACGCGCAGGGTGACCAACAGGATCACCGTCACCATGCCGATTCGGAATTGCCGCTTGAGCGTGTCGTTACCTAATGTATTGCTACTCAGTGGAACCTCCTTACCCTCGGCGGGCATATTGTATACCCGGGGCGCTGGAAACGAATGCTAGCTTTGCTGTTGTCGTCAACGTGCGGTCCACGGCGAGAACGCCCGGCCGCCAGTCCTGGGTCATCGCAGAGCACCGAACCGCACACCAGATGGGAAACTGTCGATTGCTCAGCCAAACCTCATTGTAGTCTCTTCCGGTTTCGCGAACCAGGGCTTTGCGGAAACCTGTCGCCGGGTGGCTCCTCACCCGGCTCCCGGACTACTCTAGCCCGTAAAATCGCTACAACCTATCATGCTCCGCCACTGTCGGGGCCGAAGACAGAGGTATGTGTTCCGGGTCATTCGCTTTGCCGCGAAACGAGAATTCACCAAGGAAACGTCCCATGCGAAACGCTATTCGGATGCTTGTGCCGGCTGCTGTGTGTGCCATCGTTGTCTTCAGTTCGGTACCGGCCAACTCGGCCGCGTCGCCAACGGTTGAGCAGGCGCTCAGCCTGATGCCCATTCAGAAGGGTGTCGACATCTCCACGCCGACGGCAGGCGAGATCGAGAAGTGCAAGATGACCGCCCGAAAGAGCAACGGACGCGTCGGTTGGGTCGTGGAAGATCCCGACGGACTGATCCTGCGGCGTTTCGTCGATAGCAACGGAGACAACACGGTGGATCGGTGGAGCTACTTCAAAGACGGATTGGAGGTCTACCGCGACGTCGACACCGACTTCAACCGCAAGGCCGACCAGTGCTGCTGGTTCCATACGGGCGGGAGCCGTCGTGGGATCGACCGCGACGAAGACGGCACCATCGACCGCTGGGAAACGATCTCGGCCGAGGAGGTTTCGGCCGAGTTGATCGCCGCGTTGGCCAATCGCGACGCGGATCGCTTCGCCCGGCTCGTGTTGACGACCGAGGAACTCCCCTTGCTCGGACTCGGCAAGGAGAAGGCCGACGCCGTGGCTGCCAAGATTGACGGGCTTGCCGAGAAGTTCCGCACACTGGCTGCCAAGCAGACGGTCGTGAAGCCGCAAACCCGATGGGTCCACTTCAGCGGCACGCAGCCCGGCGTGGTGCCTGCGGGAACCGAGGGGTCGACCAAGGACGTCCGCGTTTACGAGAACGTCGTGGCCGTGGTTGAAACCGCCGGAGAGCACGGGCAGGTGCTCGTCGGCACGTTGATCCGGCTGGGCGACCTGTGGCGGTTGATCGATCTGCCACAACCGGACGGCGCCGGCGCTACCGAGGTGGCCTCGCGGGGCCTTTTCTTCCAGCCGCCCAACCTGCAGCAGTCCGCCATGCCCGCGGCCGGTCCCAACGAGCAGTCGCAGAAGCTGTTGGACGAGTTGGAGAAGCTCGACCAGCTTGCCGATCGGGCCACCACGCCGCAACAACAGGCCGAGCACAACGCACGCCGGGTCGCACTGCTGGAGAAGATGGCCGAGCAGGCAAGCGACGGCAAGGAGCGGGCGATGTGGTATCGCCAGTTGGCCGATACGGTTGGCGCGGCGGTCCAGGTTGGTAGCTATCCCGACGGCATCAAGAAGCTCCAGTCGCTGCTGGAATTGCTTGCCAAAGACGAGGCCGACGAGGCCCTGGCCGCCCACGTGAAGTTTCTGCTGTTGACCGCCGAGTACGGGCAAAGCCTGCAAGCCAAGGACGCCAATTTCGTCGAGATTCAGGCCAAGTGGCTCAAGGATCTCGAACAATATGCCACCGACTATCCCAAGGCGATCGACACGGCCGAGGCGATGCTCCAACTGGCGATCGCCCGGGAGTTCGCCGGCGGAGAAGAACACGCGAAGCAGTGGTACGCGCGGATCGTCAAGGAGTTTCCCGGCACACCGGCTGCGAAGAAAGCGGCCGGGGCACGTATCCGGCTCGACTCAGTCGGCAAGACGATTCGGCTTACCGGGCGGACGGCGACCGGCAGCGTGGTCGATCTGGCCAAGTACCGCGGCCGCGTTGTCGTGATCCAATACTGGGCCACCTGGTGCGAGCCGTGCAAGCGCGACATGCCGCTGTTGAAAGAACTGTTGACGAAGTACGGCCGCTCGATGAGCGTCATCGGCGTGAGCCTCGACAACAACGCCAAGGATCTGACCGACTACCTGGCCGAGAACCGCCTGCCCTGGCCGCAGATCTACGAATCGGGTGGGCTCGACAGCGAACCGGCCAACCAACTCGGCATCCTCTCACTGCCGACCATGCTGCTGATCGACAAGGAGGGCAAAGTGGTCAACCGCAACGTCCGCACCGATCAACTCGAAGCCGAGCTAAAGAAGCTGATTCCCGCGACTCGCTCCGTCAGCCGCCCGCCGAGCGGTTCCGCGGGGAAGAGGTAGGGAGGGGAGTGGGCAGTGGGGAGTCATCTGAAACGCCCCCGGACTGCGTTCCGGGGGGGTGGCGAGCCGGCGCAGTACCCCCCCGAACGCAGTCGGGGGGCGTTTGAAGTCTCTTCACTCCCCACTACTCTTCCCCCACTATCCACCGCGTGGGTCTCGTGCCTCGACCCACCCTACGTCGAGCTCGGCCACCGTCCGGCGGATCGACTGTCGCTGGGCGTCGGTGTGGGGGGCGAGTGGCTCGGCCATGGCGTCGTTGCAGATGCCTAGGCAATTGAGTGCCGTCTTCAGGCCGCCGATCACTCGGGCGGCGCCGGTGGCGACGTTGTAGATGCCGTCGCGGATCTGCATCACGCGGGCGTGCAATTCGTCGATTCGAGCCCGATTGCCACGCCGGGCCGCTTCGTAGAGGTCGACGTAAAGACGCGGGCACAGATTGGCTCCGCCGCAGACGCCGCCATCGCCGCCGAGTTGCACGGCCTCGGCCAGCAACCTCTCCGGTCCGATCAATAGCGACCAGTCGGCCCGCGATTCGGTCAGCTTGCGAAGGCGGCGGAAATAGTCCATGTCGGCGGAGCTGTCCTTCAGGCCGACGATCTTCGGCACGTCGAGCAACTGCCGCACCGTTTCCGGCTCGAAGACGACCTTGGTGTGGCTGGGCATGTTGTAGAGGAACACGGGCAACGGCATCTCGGCCACAATCCGCCGGACGTACCGCAGTAGCTCGGCCTGAGCGAGCGGAAAGTAGAAAGGCGCCGCAAGCACGACCGCCGCCGCGCCCGCGTCGGCTGCGTAATCGGCAAGATTGACCGATTCTACGAAAGATGCGTCAGTTACCCCAACTAACACCGGCACCCGGCCGCCCACCTGCTCACACACCCGTTCGATCAGTTCGCACCGCAGCCGGTAGCTGAGGCTGGGCCCTTCGCCGCTGGTTCCCAGCAGGAACAGCCCATCGACACCGCCGGCAAGGATATGCTCGACGAGCCGTTCAAGGCCGGGCCGATCGAGCGTATCGCGGTCGGCCAACGGGGTTATCATTGGGGGGATGATTCCCCGCAACGGGGCGGGCAATCGGGTCTCGGCAGCAGTCATCGGGAATTCCGGGGTTTCGTGTTCGGGCTGTGCCAGTATACCATGTTTGCTTATTCCGGTATGGCAAGGCAAGCCCGTGAAGCGATCCACGGGGCATCCGGGCACGTAACAGTAGCGGCCCGAGCAGGTTTTCGCGAGAAACGACGCCCCACACTCGACATTGTATGTATACGGACGGCCCGAGGTCCGAAATATTTAGCTCCCGGTGAAGACACCGGGGGGAAACCAAGCATCATTTAGCCCCCGGTGAACACACCGGGGGGGCCAAACTATTCACCCCCTGCCCATTTCCCGCCAGCCGCGCCCTCGGAGTACCTTGGGATGCTCAGTCGTACCACGCGGAAGAGTTTCGCCACCGCCACGCTTAGGGCGGCGGTTGTTCTCGTGTTGTTGTTTGGGGCAGTTGCCGCACGGGCCGACGAGGCGGACGACCAGTACGCGATTGCGGCGGGTCACTACGGCCAGGGGCGTTGGAAGATGGCCGTCGAGGAGTTTCGCAAGTTTCTCGACGGATTTCCCAACCACGC
>JABMRB010001067.1 GCA_013202865.1 Candidatus Nealsoniibacteriota bacterium
GAGCCGGGTCATCGGATAAAGGCCGCCGTCGGCGTCGGGCCATCGCCCCCACGACTCGCTGTTGGCCTGGGCACCGAGATCGACGTGGTCGCCGAAGTGGGTGAGGTTGCCCTGCGCGTCGGCTCGCATCAACCAGACTTCGTCGCCATGGGCCCCGTCCAGCGCGAAGTGCGCCGGCAGCGGATCGGCTGGCATGGGGTTGAAGTCGTTCTCGTCGAACGTAACGTACTGGCCCGGCGCGAGCGTTGTGCCGTTGGGGATGCGGAACTTCTTGTAGCTGTTGTTGCCACCGCCGACGATCAACGGGTCCCAACCCCACGAATCGCTGAGGAACCAACCGCCGAGATTGACCGTCGTGCCGCCCGCGTTGAACAGTTCGATCGCGTCGACCTGTGGCCAATCGGTATGGCTGAGGACTTCGTTGATGACGACGCCCTGATGCGGCTCGGCAGCCGTGCCGGGTGTGCCCAGATAGGCGATGGACGATTGCCAATTGTCCGGATCGCTCAGATAGACAGACCGTTGGATCGCATCGTCGGGCACGGTCGTCGGGTCGACCAGTTCGAGCGTGGCCCCTTTGCCATCAGCCCGGCCGGGCCAGCCATCGTCGTCATAGGTGAAGCTCATTATGGCGTCATTGTAGAAATCCGCCAGTTCGATTCCTTCGCCGTCGTTACTGAACTGCCCTTCACACACGCCTGCGATGTGGGAGACATCGCCATAGCGAGCCTCATACGCCTCGATACTGCCGACAACAACAATCCGCTCGCCCGGTGAGAGCGTGAGGAGCGGCGAATCGACGAATTTGAACGTAATCCCCTTGGTGAATTGAAGACCGGCAATATCAATCGTCTCGGAGCTTGTGTTGGCAACCTCAATGAACTCGAAGTCGTCTTCCGTGAACTCGTCATTGACGGCCAACTCGGCATCGGTGGGATCGATTGGGTGATAGTTGATCTCGGTTATCGCCAAGTTGCCGCTCGATGCCGGCGTGTTGGTCATATAGACCTGCTTGGCCGGGGCCGACCAATCGACCGCACCCGCGTGCGGAACACACCAGACGTTGTCCCCTTGGGTGCGAGCCCAAATGGTGACGGTGCTATTGACGGGGATGTTCTCTCCCGCGTAGAGAATCGCATTGCCCGAAGGGGCTCCACCGGGCTCGAACGGATCGGAGCCATCGAGAGTATAGTAGATCGACTGGGCGGGATCTAAAGTCGCATACGTGGTAATGGTGACATCGGTCCCGGGGCCGATGGTCCCGGCCGGTTGGCTGAATTGCGGTATGGGTTGGAATTGTGAATCGGTCCAAACAAGCCGACCTTCGATCCAGTCTTTGAATTCCTGTAATTCATCAGCATAGTGGGTAGCGCTCTCGCCGGGGCGCCATTGCCGATAATCCCGAACTTGTGCCTCCGCGATCTCTGTTGCCTGACGGTCGATGATTGCGAACAGGTTCTCTTCATTCAAGAAGTCCTCGCGCACCTCGGCCCAGCGATCGACGTACGCCTGCCGGAAAGCAGCATCGTCAAAAAGCCGGTTCCACCATCCCTCTTCAAACACTCGGTTTGCATTACCGTATCTCCACGTTTCCGTGCCTTCCGACCTGGTATCTCCGTCCTCATTGCATCCCATGGTCCTATCGAAATCCCACTGCGGGCCTGGCGCCACCACGCCGTTTTCATCGACGATGTAGAACGTGCTCAGGTTGAAGCCGTCCGGATCCTTTGCAAACGCAACCGGAATGTGATAGTCGATCCAGGCTTGCACGTTGATCTCGGCTGCCGAGAAGGCCCCCAACGTGCTGCCGACGTAGTTTTTCTCGGCTTGCGAGAGATTGTCCAGACTAGGAACCTCGACGTACACTCGGCCGCCGAAAAGCCCCGGAACGGAATACTTGTCGGAATACGATCTTTGCGAATACTGCACGACAAACGCACCGCCGACCGCCTCCCCTTCGTCGCTCAACTCTTCCATGTCGATCCGGTTTTCGTCGAACTTGGGCGTCTCCATCAGCGCGTAAAGACCACGATAGTCGTTGCCCGTCACACTCAGGTCCAATGCCCGATCGCTGTTGAAATCGAAGTAAACTTCCACGAATTGGGTGTCGACGGCAAAGTACCCCATCTGCCGACTCAATTCATACATGGTCGTACTGCGCAACATGGTATGATCCCAGTCCATCGGGCCGTAAAGAATCCAATCGGATTCGGGAGCCATGTCGACCGGCTGAATATCGCAATCGTCGTCGGCTCCGTCACTCCATGCCTCGATTCGATAAGAGTGCTTCGGCTGCGACAAATAGGAGGTGTTTCCCCGAGCTTTGATACCGATCCGCGTATCCAGCGCCGCCGGCTGGTCGAGTGACGCGCGGCCGGTTGTTACATCGGGCTCGAAAAAAGCCATGTAGGCGGGCAGCACGGTTTCCCTGTCCGGGTCGCCCCCGCCGAAATCTTCGATAACAACGATCGGCAGATCGGACGACACCGAGTTCAGTTGTCCATTGGCCATGATGTACGTTTCGGTCACGACCTCGCTGGGCGAGAATCCCGTCTCGTAAGCCCGGACTCGCAACTGCGTTGTTGCCGAGATCGACAATCCGCCGACCGGGAGAATCGGCGACGTCTCTGTGGGTAGTGATCGATCGGTCGTGTAACGGACGATCGCCGCCGGCGACGTCGCCGACGCGTGCAATGTAAACGCCGACGTGATCGAGCCACCG
This sequence comes from Candidatus Nealsoniibacteriota bacterium, assembly GCA_013202865.1. Classification (GTDB taxonomy): domain Bacteria; phylum Planctomycetota; class Planctomycetia; order Pirellulales; family Thermoguttaceae; genus JABMRB01. Next base: position 2,723 of record JABMRB010001067.1, read on the forward strand.
GTTTGCGAAAAGACCGGGGCGCTCGTTTGCGGCGTGTTGTTCAATTCCCCCGGCGTTGGATCGGAGAAATAGTACTGAGCCAAATCGCTGCCGATCCCGAAGGAAACGTCGGAAGTCTGCGGGGGATAAACCGGTGTGTATTCAAAGGCAATGGTGCCGAATGGATCGACCAGTGCAAGATACTCGCCACTGCTGCTAAGCTTGAAGTTCGTGTGCAATTCCGCATCGGCATCGGCAACGGCGACGTCCTTGTCGGAAGCAAACACGACGAGATACTCGTCGGCGTCCAGGTCCCGGGCTGGAAACTGCCACTGGCTCAAGTCGGCCGGATCGTCGGTCAAGGCCCAGTTTGCCAGATCAACGGTCGCGGTGCCCGCATTGTAGATTTCAATCCAGTCGGGGAACGCACCTTCCTGGGTCGCCAGTGTCGCGTCGTTCACGGCCATGAATTCGGTAATCTGCAAATCGCTGGCAAGCATGACACGTCGCTCGAGCGACTCGAGGGACAATCGGCTGCGATTATCCCTTGCGGAACGTGGCTTGCGGCGTCCCTTGCGCCAATTCCTAAGACGCTTGTTACTTTCCGTCAACCAATTCACAACAATCCTCTCTGCTTCTGTCGGTCAATTGCCGCAACTCTGTACACGATAATGAAAGGCGGTCGACGCCTTATGCTCGGCACGCCCTGGCAATGCATCAAAAGCTCGGGGCCGGGCGCTTCATCCCAGAGAGTGATGGGCGCCCGGCCCGCGAGGCAGCGTTTGCGATTTGTGGCTCTACTTCAACGACGACGCCAGGCGGCCACGGCCAATCCGGCCAGCCCGGCCAGCAGCATAACGATCGTTCCCGGCTCAGGAACGGCCGCCGCGCCGGCTAGTGGGGTGGTATAGTCCGCGTTGCCGAAGTTCGCTCGCAAGGCGGCCCAGTCGCTCAGCCACACCTTGTCATCCAGCCATGGGTCGAAGTTACCCTCAGTCCAGGTCTTGCCGGTGCCCGTGTTGCCGAAGTTAGCCCGCAACGCGGCCCAGTCGCTCAGCCAGACCTTGCC
>JABMRB010001068.1 GCA_013202865.1 Candidatus Nealsoniibacteriota bacterium
CGAAAGTTGCAATCCATGGCAAAGCGTCCACAGCTCATGAAGGGTCTGTTCTTCAGGTGCTGCGTGGCCGAATTGTTCAACTAGCAAATGGGACATTTTTTTCCGAACGGGCCATACGAACGCAAAGGGATGAAACCACATCTCGTGGAGCAGCAACTTGCCAATCCAGACAAGTACGACTTCTACGTCCCGCTGAAAGCACGCTGGCGGGCCACCGACGATAAGGGCCACAACATGGGCATCGCCCATCTCAAACAGGCGGTCGGCTCGGGTTTGAATAAATCGCTGGCTGCCATCGAAGACGCCAACCCCGATACGTTGCAGGACGTGTTGAAGACGGTCAACTTCAACCGTAAGGTCGGCCAGCGAACAATGGACGACAATACGCTGGTCGATTTCATCCAACACTTCGACGCAATCCCGCTCTCCAACGATGACTTCGAGTTCCCCGACCTGATGGGGGCAGCATACGAGTATCTCATCAAGTTTTTCGCCGACAGTGCGGGCAAGAAGGGTGGCGAGTTCTACACGCCGTCCGAAGTCGTCCGCATGATGGTGCAAGTCATCGAGCCGCAAGAGAGGATGAGCATCTACGACCCTACGGCAGGCTCGGGCGGTATGCTCATCCAGTCGAAGCAATACGTCGAAGAGGCAGGTGGCAATGCCCGCAATCTTGTCCTTGATGGCCAGGACAGCAACGGTGGAACCTGGGCCATCTGCAAGATGAACATGATCCTGCACGGCATCCGCAGTGCCGACATCCGCCAGGGCGATACGCTTCGAGAGCCTCAACATCTCGATAAGAATGGAGAGATTCGCCGCTTCGACCGGGTCATCGCCAATCCGCCGTTCTCGCAAAACTACTCTCGCAACGGAATGAAGTTCCCTGAGCGGTTCCATACATTCATGCCCGAGTCAGGCAAGAAGGGCGACCTGATGTTCGTCCAGCACATGGTCGCCTCACTGAAAAGCGACGGCAAGATGGCCGTGGTCATGCCGCATGGCGTCCTGTTCAGAGGTGGTGAGGAGAAGGCGTGCCGCCACCGATTTATTCGGGACGGGGTTCTCGAAGCGGTGATAGGTATGCCCGCCGGTTTGTTCTACGGCACGGGCATCCCCGCTTGTGTCCTGGTCATCAACAAGCAGGGAGCAAGCCAACGCAAGAGCGTCCTGTTCATCAACGCCGACCGGGAGTACAAGGAAGGCAAGAACCAGAACTCGCTACGGGCCGAAGACATCGAGAAGATTACGCACGTCTACCGCAAGCACCTGCAAGTAGACAAATACTCTAAGGAAGTCCCCTTCGATGAATTGAAGCAAGAGGGCTTCAACCTCAACATTCGCCGCTACGTCGATAACAGTCCGCCGCCCGAGCCGCACGACGTTAGGGCACATCTAAGCGGCGGCATTCCGGTCGTCGAGATAGACGGCTTGCAGGGCTACTTCGACAACTACGACGGCGTGCGGGAATTGCTCTTCCAGCCACGGGACGAGCGGTGCAGGAACTTTGCGGCCGCCATCTCGGCAAAGGACGGCATCAAGCCGTTGATAGAGTCGGCCCCAGGAGTCGAGACCAAACACGCCGCAATGCACAAGGCGTTAGGCAAGTGGTGGACCAGCAACGTGGGGATGGTCGAGGAGTTGCCCAATACGGGCAACGCCTTCGAGCTACGCCGCCAGTTTCTCAGCAGCATTGCGAAATCGTTGGTGCCCCAGGGGATACTCGATGTACATCAAGTGCGAGGGGCGTTTGCGGGCTACATGAACGTGCTGGCCGCCGATTTTCAGTCGGTTGCGGCCAGTGGTTGGGGTGCCGAGCTAATTCCCGAAGAGGACATCCTCCAATCCCAGTTTCCGGAGGTATTGGAACAGATCGAAAAGGACCAAGCCCGCATCGCCGAATTGGAGGGTCTGTTTGCCGCCGCCACCGAAGAGGATACGGGAGAGGACGCCGAAGAGGAGTCCGAGAATGGCGTGCTGCCCAAGGCGGTCGTCAAATCGCTCAAGGACCAGAAGAAGGCCCTGGGCGGCGAGATTCGGCAAAACAAGAAACAAATCAAAACGATGCGGCAGGATGCCAAGCGATTGGAAAACTCCGGTGGAAGCCGCAAGGAGATGAACGGTTTGCTCACCGATGCCAGCGACATTGAGGGCGAAGCCATGGAGTTGGTCTCTCAGGTCGAGACGATTGACAACCGTCTGCGGCGGCACACCGAACTGGACAAGGAACTCAAACAGTTGAAGGCCAACATCCGGGAAGTGGACCGCAAGAAGGATGAATTGGTTGCGGCCGCCCGTGAGAAGATTAGCGACGACGAGGCCAAGCAGTTGATTTTGGAGCGGTTCAAGCAACTGCTCATTGAACAGTTCGATGGATACTTGCGGCAGTATCAACGGGCGTTTGTGGCTGCGATAGAGAACCTTTGGGATAAGTATGCGGTGACGACGAAGCAGATACTTGCCGAGCGTGATGTGGAAGCGGAGAAACTCAACGGGTTCTTGGTGGAGTTGGGGTATGAATAAGAAACCACCGGCTTCTTTTCCCAAGGATTGGCGGACGACCCAGGTGTCTGCAATCGCCAGTGTCCGGGGCGGCAAGAGACTTCCCGCCGGAGAGGAGTTTGCTGACGGTGAGACTCCATTTCCATACCTGCGTGTCACCGACATGGTAAATGGAACCATCGATGATTCCAATATCGCTTTCGTAAAACCTGAAATCCAGCCGTTCATACGTCAGTACAAGATTTCCTGCAATGACCTCTATGCAACGATAGCTGGCACGCTCGGTCAGTTCGGTCGGATTCCACCGAAATTCGACGACGCTCAGCTAACCGAGAACGCAGTCAAGATAACTGACATCGACCGTTCCACTATTGACTTAGACTTCCTGTGCTACTTCCTGCGTTCTGATTCTGTATCGGCACAAGTAAGCATCGCCACAGGAATTGGTGCCGGTGTTCCAAAACTGCCCCTGTATCAGGTCGAACGACTGCGGATTGCTTTTCCCAACAATCTCCCCCAACAACGCAAAATCGCCGCCATTCTGACGACGGTAGACAATCTGATAGAGAAGACGGAAGCCCTGATTGCCAAGTATCAGGCGGTCAAGCAGGGGATGATGCACGACCTGTTCACCCGAGGCATCGACCAGCACGGCCACCTCCGTCCCCCCTACGACGAAGCCCCCGAGCTATACAAGCAATCCGAACTCGGCTGGATTCCGAAAGAGTGGGATGAGCCGACCTTTGATGACGTTACACCTCTCGATGCACCAATCTGCTACGGTATCGTTCAACCAGGAGAACACGACGAGAAAGGGATTCCTGTCGTAGCGATTTACAACCTCAAGACGGACTTCACTGGCCTACATCGAAGTTCACCGTCAATCGAAAGCAAGTATGTTCGCAGTCGAATACGTGGTGGGGATGTCCTGCTCTCTGTAAAAGGCACGACTGGTCGGGTCGATATTGTACCTGACTGGTTTGAAGGTAACATCAGTCGTGATATCGCACGCATTCGTCCGACACGGGATGTTGTTGCGGAATACTTGCGGCAAATGTTGGCTTGCCCACATTTTCAACGTCATCTCGAAACTGCCATTGTTGGGACAACGAGGGCAGAGCTTTCAATCGGCGTGTTGCGGAGGTTGGCGTTGATTTTGCCTCCGGAAGATGAGCAAGGGCGTATTGCGACTGCATTTGAGTCTGCTGATTCACGATTGCGGTCAGAGCATACCCATCTGGGGAAGCTTCGTTGCCTCAAAACCGGCCTCATGCAGGATCTCCTCACAGGCAAAGTCCGAGTAGACGTGGACGAGGACGAAGATGTCTGAATACAAATACGTCGAAAAGCCGTTTCTCGATCAACTGGCTTCCCTCGATTGGGAGGTCATCGACCAGGGTGAAGGTTTTCCGACCGACCCCGCCAAGAGTCACCGCACCGACTTCCGGGAAATCGTTCTCAGAGACATCTTCAATCAGAGCGTTCGGGCCATCAACACAACGGACGATGGCCGTCCATGGCTGACCGACAAGCAGCTTGAAGAACTGTTCGAGCAAATCACCCACCAGCCGGGCAAGAGTCTGGTGGAAGCCAACGAGACCATCCAAGGACTACTCTATCGCACCCAGGTCGATGAGAACGAACTGACGGGCGAACAATACCCCAACGTCAACCTAATCGACTTCCATCACCCCGAGCGGAACCACTTCCTCGCCATCAACCAGTTCCGCATCGACACGCCGGGCGGGGTGAAAGACTGCATCATCCCCGATATCGTGCTGTTCGTAAACGGCCTGCCACTGGTGGTTATCGAGTGCAAGGACGCCAACCAGTTCACGTCCAACCCGATGAATGAGGCGTTCAAGCAGTTGATGCGGTATAGCGACCAGCGGGAAGGAACAAAGCAAGCTGGTCTGCGTGAAGGCGAACCAAGGCTCTTCCACGCCAATCAGTTCATCGTCCGCACAAGCGGCGAACAGGCCGAGTTCGGCACCATCACTTCAACTGATGAAGAGTTTTTCTATCCGTGGCGGGACATCTACCCGGAGAAGTATCGCAACTACTCGCCGCCGCTGGGCAAGGAGCGACAACAGGAACTCCTCATTCAAGGGATGTTGGCCAAGGAAACCCTGCTGGACATCGTGCGAAACTGCACCCTCTTTATGGATGTGGGTAAGGCTCGGGCCAAGATAGTCTGTCGATATCAGCAATATCGGGCCATGTTGAAGATCGTCCACCGACTTCGCACCGGCCAGACACCGATAGACAGGTCAGGCGTCATCTGGCACACCCAGGGGTCGGGCAAGTCGCTGACCATGGTTTTCGTCATCCGCAAACTGCGGATGTGCGACGACCTGAAAGACTACAAGGTCTGTCTCATCAACGACCGCACGGACTTGGAGGACCAACTCGGCAATACGGCCGCTCTGACCGGCGAGAAGGTGGCTTTCATCACCAGCACCGACGACCTGAAAGAGAAGCTGGCAACCGATACGTCCAACCTCAACATGGTGATGGTCCACAAGTTCCAGGAGAGCCAAAGCCATAACGTGCCGGACTACTTGGACAGTGTGTTGGAGATTCCCACCTACGAGTCGTTTGGCATCGTCAATCGTTCGGAACGCATCATCCTGATGATAGATGAAGCCCATCGCACCCAGTCGGGCGACCTAGGCGATAATCTGTTCGAGGCGTTCCCCAATGCGACCCGACTGGCCTTCACCGGGACGCCGTTGATTGTCGTCAAGGACAAGAAGAAGACCGTCGAGCGGTTTGGTCAGTACATCGACAAATACAAGTTGCAGGATGCGGTGGACGACAACGCCACGGTGCAGATACTCTACGAAGGCAGGACGGCAGACTCGGCCATCGACCATAAGCACGAGTTCGACACGAAGGTCGATGAGTTAGCGGAGACCCACGTCACGTCGCAGATGCGGAAGTCCAAGAATGTCGAGACCTTGAAGAGGATGGCAAGGCGAGAAGGGCGTCCGTTTGATGACCTGATGCAGGAACGCACCGCAGAGGAAATCCTGGAACTGAAAAAGAAATGGGGCACCAGTGGCGATCTCCTGGAAGCAGATAAGCGAATTGAGGAGGTGGCCCAGGATATTGTCGATCACTACATCGAGAACATCCTGCCCAACGGCTTCAAGGCCCAAGTTGTGTGTTCCTCCAAGATGGCCGCCGTCAAATATGGGAAGTACATCGACAAGGCGGTATCGGAACGGTTGGCTGAGGAGCAGGCCAAGCCTGAGTGGACGGGTGAGCCGACCGCCCTATCAGACGATGAGCGACACGACTACCGAGATGACGAACTCTGCAAGAGGATTGCCTTTCTCAAATCGGTGGTAGTCGTGTCTAGCGAGGGAACCAACGAACCGGCGGTCATCACGCAAGCCCACAAACACGCCAAGGAGGTCGATGCCGTTGCGAACTTCAAGCGGGCATTCAACTATGATGACCCAGAGAAGGCCAATACCGGGATTGGCTTCCTAATCGTCTGCGACATGCTGCTGACCGGCTTTGACGCTCGCATTGAGCAGGTGATGTACATCGACAAGAAGGTGAAGAACCACAACCTGTTGCAGACCATTGCCCGAGTGAACCGGGTGGCCAAGGGGAAATCTCGTGGCTTCATCGTTGATTACGTTGGTCTGGCAAACCACTTGAAGGACGCCCTGTCGATATATGGCACCGACGACCAGAAGGACATTGAAGACACGCTCAAAGACATCGCATCCGAAGTGCCCGTCTTGGAGGACCGCTATCGTCGGTTGGTGAGTCTGTTCAAGGACGACGGCGTGGCGGACATCGAAGGGTTTGTCCAACAGACGATTACCGACCCGAGCCGGACTCACGATATCTTGGAGCAGGCCATCGATTTAATGGAGGACATCAAGCGGCGGGCCAACTTCGAGGTCTACTTGAAGAAGTTCCTGCAAAGCATGGACATCATTCTGCCAAACGCTGCTGCCAACCCATACAAGATTCCCGCCAAGCGGTTTGGCTACATCATGGTGAAGGTGAAGGAACGGTACAAGGACGACTCGCTGAGCATCTCCAGTGCTGGCGAGAAAGTGAGAAAGCTCATCGACGAACATCTCATCAGTCTGGGGATCAACCCGAAGATACCGCCCGTGGAACTGCTGTCGCCCAAGTTCATCAAGGAACTCGATAAGAACAAGGGTGCCAAGGCCAAGGCGAGCGAAATGGAACACGCCATTCGCAAGCACTGCAAAGTCCATTTCGAGGAAGACCCAGCACTCTTCGCCAAGCTGAGCGAGAAGCTGGAAGCGTTGATCAAGAAATACAAGGACGATTGGGACGAACTGTGCCGCAGTCTTTTTGACCTCCGCAAAGAAGCCGAGGCCGGTAGAAAAGAAGATGTCGAAGGTGTCAGTGCCAAGGCCGCCCCATTTTATGACCTGATTGGGCAAGCCGCCTTTGGCAAAGCCGGGATTCCACCGGAGCATGAGAACCGAGTCAAGCAATTGGTGGGAGAAGTGGTGGGTCAGTTGCAGTCTACCATCGACATCATTGATTTTTGGAGCAACGGCCCAGAGGTAAGTAATCTCAAAGGGGTGTTGTCAGACCTTATACTGCTGACCGGCATCGACGAGGTTGTGGCCAACGCCGACAAGATAGTGACCGATATTGCCGCATTGGCGAAAGTGCGGCACAAGCACCTTGTGGAATAATGAAGACGTACAAGGACATTCAGTACACGCTCACGAGAAGCAAACGAAAGACCGCCAGTATTTATATTGAGCGGGATGGGCAGGTGTCTGTTCTCGTACCGAAGAGATTGTCCAACAGGCAGGTTGAGGAGCTACTGGAAGCGAAGCGGAAGTGGATATACAAGAACTTGGCCGAGTGGCACGACCTGAACACAACAAGGGTTCGGCGAGAGTATGTCAACGGTGAAGGCTTTCTCTACCTGGGCCGCACGTATCGACTGAGGGTCGTGGCAGAACAGGGCGTGCCACTGTTGCTCAAAGATGGCTACTTCTGCCTGCGGTCTGACGTGGCCGCCAAGAACAAAGCTGATGCCGCTTTCCGAGCATTCTTTCGAGACAAGGGGCACAAGAAGATTGGCGAACGAGTGGCCCACTACGAAGGGCGTATGGGAGTCCAGTCCAACGGCATCCGAATCATCGACCTAAAAAATCGCTGGGCCTCATGCACGCCGGAAGGAAGCCTGAACTTCCATTGGAAGTGCATGATGTCGCCAACGACCATTTTGGACTACATCGTGGTTCACGAGTTGGCCCATCTTGTCTTTGCGAACCACACCAAGGCGTTCTGGAACGAAGTGGACAAGGTGATGCCCAATTATCAGGAACGGAAAGAGTGGTTGCGAGTGAATGGGGCGGGGATGGATTTGTGAGGGAGTCATAGACGTAGCGAAGTCGTTTACAAGAAGGATTTTCAGAACAATGACCAACCACCCCCGCAAACTTTCCGAAATGATGAAGGAGATGTCGGAGTCCCTAGTGCGTGACCCCGATGTTTCTACGTCTTCGGAGGCGGCACACGTCGCACTCTTCTTCGCTACCGTCGCATGGAACGAGTGCGTTGGACTCGACCATGCCAGAGAGGGCTATCGTAGTGCCTGGGAAACCATTGAGGCTGAGAATCCGGAACTCTGGAACGAACTGACATCGAATGACATCGACGGCATGATTGATGAACTGGTCGAGTACAAGAAGGCCCACTACCCGGATGACCGGCGACGGATTCTCACCTGCGGCGGCACACCACAGGGGACGATTCGTGTGGAATGGTTGCCCGCCGCTGCCCCTGGTGTGGATGTCAAATGGGAGACGCAGCTTTACGGGTTGGTGAGGACGGGCAACAGGAAGGAAGCCATACGCTTCCTGCAAGAGACTCGTGATATGTCACGTAGCGAGGCGACAAAGAAGGTGGCGGAGATTGCTGTTGAGTTGGGGGTTGCTTGATGGGATGTCGGCCAGTAGGAGTGCCGGTAGCCACCTTGTGGAGGATGACAATTGAAGACTAAGCGACCTAAACCGAGATTGCCGGGCATCACGGAAGATGGATTCCTTGATCCGGCCCAGTTTCCGATAGACCAGGTTCTAAAACAGGCCCTCAGCGATGATCGCCAAGAGTTCCACTCGGCAGTGAGCCTACTCCGATCCATGTACAACCACGAGCGAACGGAAGCTGGCGTGTTCCTGATCGGCCTCCTGCTGACCTGCGGCGACAATTGGGAAAAGCGTAGGGCTATCGCTACCGCCCTTTATGATGTGCAGACCGAAGTCTGCGTCAATGTGCTCTTTGGTGAACTGAAGCGGGTGAAGAACACGAACTCGACACGCCGGTATCTGAATGAGGTGATCGACATGTTGTCGTGCATGCCCCCGGCACTGGTTCGCTCAGGGTTTGAGGAGCTAGCGGAAGACAAGGCGTTTACGCCCCGCACGCGGGCCAAGTTCCAGGCTGTCCGGGATGATCTTGTCTACAGACACCAGCACGGATAGCGATAGGAGCGTAATTCATATCAAACACGGACCAGGAACGATGGAAGCGACTGGCTGCAATGGGAGCCAAACGTGAGATCCCCACACCGGAAGGTGAAGCCAGGATGTCGGCGGTCATCTTGGAAGTAGCCGAACCCTTGCTCAGGAAATACGCACAGACGCCCGAGCGAGCCAAGACCGTGATAATGCTCACCGTGGCCGGTTGGAACAAGTCGCTGTTCCCGCCCGACAAGCGGTCCGTTGTCGAGAAGGAGATTATCGACCACCTTGTTCCCGAAGACGGAAGTGGCGAGGCCATCGGCGTGGCCGTCCAAATCATGGACACGGCTGCGGGTCGCCGGGAAAAGCTCTTTCCCGACCTCCGCAAGGTCATCGTGGACTACGAAGTGGAGATTTCAGGGGACAGCCTCAACCTGAACGTATCTTCGGCCCCGGTCCCGGACCTCGAACGATGAGAAAAGAGTATGAAAGGCAAGAACGACGATTTGGTGGAAGCGGCCCTGGAGATCCAGGAGGACATCCGAAGGGCGTATCGGCTTCACAAACAGCACAGGCCCGTCATGCTGTTCCATATTCAAGAGGATCGGATTTACGCCTATCCTTACGTGGGCTACAAGGAGACGCTGAGCGAAAGGTCGAAGGCAATGCTGGAGAAGCAGTACGAGGAAGCCCAGAAGGAAAATAAGATCGTTGTGTTCGTGAGGGATGAGGCAACAAGACGGCTGGCTTCCTTCTCGCTGGATCATGATTGAAGCGAAGGGATTCATCCGACCGAGGGTCATAAAATGAAAAAAGACAAGAAGAAACGCAAGAACCGTCCACGGCCAGAGCGTCCGCTGCCCCTCAAATGGGAGTTTGATCCGAACATCCCAACCGATGACTTCTTCGAGGGACGGGAGCCAGATGACGCATGGAGTGAGGCGGTGGAGAACTTCATTTCCATCATGGAAAAGGACAATTTCCTTGCCTGGGAGGCGGTCATGGCCCATGAGCAAGGGCTGCGGCTTACCCGGCAACAGCGGGCGGCACTCAGCGAACTCATCAGTTTCAATGATGCCGACGACGACGAGATTCTCTACATCAACGAGATCCCACGTCCCAGCGAGCCCTGGTACGCCACACTCAACAAGATTGTGCCCTACCTGCTCATCGAACCGTTCCGAACCTTCGACGTTCACCACGAAGAGCAATGTGAGGGGTGGGGACGCCTTGCTCAGTGCCTCAAGGAACATGCCGATGGCTTGTCTTTGCCGCTAGGTGTGTCGTCGGCAGTGGAGGTTGTGCCCGCTGAACTGCGTCACAAGCTGTGGTTACAGGACTGCTTCGATGCCCTTTCTGGGCTTGGCCAGGATGAGGAACTGACGCTCGAAAACGACGAGCAGCGGCAGTTTCGGATAGAGGACTTTGTGGACAGCCTTCGGGAACACAAAGAGAGCGTGCGGTACTTCGACTTGACGCTGGATTCGCTGCTTACCAAGGTGATTGTGCCCGAAAAGGACAGACCGATCTTGGTTGAGGCGATGCAAGAGAAGCTGGGGATGCAGTCCACGGCGGGTCGGCTTGCGGATTACGTTTGATTGGTCGCCCAAGAAGAGAAGGAACAACATGCCTGCCCGCAGACACTTCAAGCCCGGCGAAAGAATCGGGCTGGAACTCACCGCAGCCGAACGCAAACTGCTTCTCGACGGCGTGTTGCTGCTGGACGACGATAACGTACTTTCCCAGGCCATTCGGGATGCACCACCCGACCAGCCCGCTTTTCTTACGCTGGATGAGTTGGAGCAACTGGTGGAGAACTTGGCAGCGGCATCAAAACGTGCCGAGGACCAGACAACTCGGGCAGAAATAGATCGCCTTTACGATAAGGTGGATGCATTGATCGACAGTTTCAGCGATGAGGAGTGAAAGCAACTCACCAATTTTCTGCAAGAGAAAGGATGATTGTGGGATGGGGATGGTCGTCCTCGTCCCTGGATTATTTGTGACCAACAGCCTTGGCTTTGTCATTGGAAAGCCCCTCCCCGGCTTCGCCGGGGAGGGGCCTATCGACCTCCTTGCCAAATCTCGCCATTTACGGAGAATACATTCCAGCAGAGCTACGCCTGGGAAGGAAAAGAATCGGTATCGTCACAGGAGACACACATGAAAGCCAAAGTGGAATTGCCAAAGGCATTCTCGGTGGGAGACCTACGTGAGTTCTTGCCCATCCAGCATTTGCTGGAGAGAATGAATCCAAGAC